>JAEDLO010000057.1 GCA_016295245.1 Bacteroidales bacterium
GGCGTGCCTTGTCCTCCCCCGCCCCGCTTCAGGAGCTTAGCCAGAGCCAGCTCGAACGGCGTTCTGCGCTGAGCCTCAGTGAAGTTGTCAAGAGCTTCGCCGGAGTCAGCGTGCGCGATTACGGGGGCATCGGCGGCCTTAAAACCGTCAGCGTGAGGGGTATGGGTGCCCGCCACACCGCCATCTCCTACGACGGAATGAGCTTTTCCAACCTGCAGAGCGGCGAAGTGGACATCAGCCGCTTCCTGATGGAAGACCTTGCCCGGCTGAGCCTGAGTTCCGCCGGCGGCCACGAACTCTTCCGTGACGCCTCCAGCTACAACGCCTCCGCCATCCTCAGCCTCAAGGGACGCCTCCCAAACTTTGAAGACGGGAAGCGCCTCAAGGCGGCCGCATCGCTTCGCGCGGGGTCCTTCAATACCTGGCAGCCCTACCTGAGAGTGGATGGCCAGATTGCCCCAAAATGGAGCGTAAGCGCCTCTGCCGCCGCTATTTACAGCGATGGCGATTACCCATACAATATAGTCGCCGGGGGCACGACTCCCGTTAGCGGGACGCGAAGCAACGACGACGTGCGCTCCGCCAACGGCGATTTGCGCCTGCTTGGAATGCTTGGAAACGGTGCCATCGTCAGCGCCCGTCTGCTCGCATACTATTCCGAGCGCGGCCTTCCCGGTGCGGTGATACTCTATACCGACAATGTCATCGAGCGCCTGCTGGACAAGTCGCTCAAGGGCGAGCTTGCCTACGAACTGCGGGGCGAGCACTTGCACCTGCGACTTGGCGCGACTTACGACAGGACGTTCCAGAACTTCCGCTCCCAAAGCATCTTGACTGCTACGCCACCCGACGACCGATACCTGCAGAGCGAGTACAAACTCTCCGCCATCGCCGCCTATGGGGAAAGCTCGCCGCTGAGCTTTAGCGCTGCCGCAGACCTTATTGCCGCCAATATGGAGGCGAACACGCCATATTGCCCTGACCCTCTGAGATTCAGCGCGATAGGAGCTATTTCAGCGCGTTACCGCAGCGCCTCGCTTGAAATTCTCGCCTCGCTTCAGGGCCAGCTTATCAGGGAAACAGTCAAGAGCGGCGAAGGCGCCAAGCCCGTCAACAGCCTGAGTCCTTCGCTCTCCGCCGCCTGGAAGCTCCCCCTGGGTTTCACCCTGCGCGCATCGGCCCACCAGGCCTTCCGAGTCCCGAGCTTCAACGACCTTTACTACCAGCGCAGCGGCAATGTTTCCCTCAATCCCGAGAAAGCCCTCGAATTCAACATCGGAGCACTCTGGAGCCGCAGCGGCGAACGCCTGAGCCTCAGTGCACGTGTGGACTGCTACCACAACAGGGTAAAAGACAAGATAGTGGCCATCCCTACCCTCTTCATCTGGAAGATGCGCAACGCGGGGCTGGTTATCATAAACGGCGCGGACCTCGCCTCCGAGCTCAGATGGCAGCCTGCCGCCGGATATACCCTCGATGCCGGCCTTTCCTACAGTTTCATCTCCGCCCTGGACCGCAGCAATCCCGAGGCGAAGAACTACGGCCACCAGATACCCTACACGCCCCGCCATAGCGCAAACGCGAATCTGGGCATTGACACACCCTACGTCGCCCTCTCCTACAGCCTCTGCGCCGTTTCGGAGCGTTACAGTCTCGCTCAGAACAGCGAGGCCTCGAGGATTCCGGGTTATCTGGACCACAGCCTGACCCTCAGCCGCGAATTCAGATTCGGTTCAATACGGCTAAGGCTCGCCCTTGAGGCGCTAAACCTCTCGAACCATAATTATGAACTCATCCGCCACTACCCGATGGCAGGGCGGCACTACAGAATAAATTTTAAAATAACATATTGAAAATGAAAAAGAAAGCCTTACTCTTAATGAGTCTTGCCGCAGTGCTCTGCGGCCTCGTATCCTGCAACAAGACCGGACTTGACCCCGATGCCACCGAACCTACCGGATTTTATGTTCTCAACAACGGAAGCTGGGGAGGAAACGACGCTTCGGTAAGCCGTTTCGACATCACCGACAAGACCTGCTCTCCAAACGCATTTCTGGCCGCCAACAACCGCGCCTTGGGAGATCTGGGTCAGGATATGATACGTTTCCAAAACTACCTGGTCTTCGCCGTCAACGGATCCAAGAAGGTCTTCATTACAGACGAGAGCCTGAAAATCAAGGTCGAAATCTCATTTGACTACAGTGGTCTGGGAGAGCTCTCGCCTAGGTATCTTTGCTGCACTGACAAAAAAATCTATGTCTCCCTCTACGAAGGCTATGTGTGCGAAATCAATCCTGCCGACCTGAGCAAGAGGTACGCCAAGGTCGGTCCGAACCCGGAAGGAATCGCCGTCTGCAACGGCAAACTCTTCGTCGCAAATTCCGGAGGATACAACTACCCTGAATACAACAACACGGTTTCAGTCGTGGACATCGAATCCTTCAAGGAGGAGAAGACCCTGACGGTCAATTGCAATCCAAACCTTATGGCACGCAACGGCAACCATATCTATCTCACCAGCTTCGGCAACTACGCCGATATCCCGGCCAAGCTCCAGCACATCGATGCCCTCAGTCTTGAGGTCAGCGACCTCGACTACAAAAACCCTTCCTACATCGCCCTGGAAGACAGCAAGCTATATGTCCTCTGTGGCGGCTATGATGCTGATTTTAACCCGCTTCCCGGCACTGTCCTTATTCACGACGCCGCTGCCAACAAGGCCCTGGGCGGCCTGATGAAAGACGGCACCAACTTCCCTATGGCATATTCGCTTAGCGCCTGCGGCGGTTATGTATGGGTAGGATGCTCCGACTACAAGACAAACGGCGACGTGTATGTGGTCGATGCCATCGCCGGCAGCCTCTACCACAAGTTTGACTGCAAGGGACTCAACCCCATCAAGGTTTTGCGTTAGCCTATGCTCCTGAGTCTCCTATATGTACTTGTAGCGGGCATTGCCCTGCCTGTCGGCGGCTTGCAGATGCAGTATCTGTGGCGCAACCAGCTGGGCGACGTGTATTCTCTCGGTCTGGGTTCCGCCGCCTGCCTGGGAGCCGCCATCGCGACTATGAGCGGTTGGTGCACCCTCACCGTAGGCTCCTTCATCTGCACGCTTGTTTGCACGCTTATCTGCTTTGTGGTCACCCTGGTGGTCTCAACGCGCAACCTGATTACCTTTGGCATCATCTTCGGCACCTTCATCGGCTCACTCTGCACCATCGTGGTGACAAACGCGCCTAACGGCGACCTTCTCAAGCAATACTACCTCTGGGGCGCCGCCAACTTCAAGCTTGAAGCCGTGACCGGCTCGGACATCATATTCTCGCTTGCCCTGTTCGTCCTCGGCCTCGCCTCCGCCCTGGTTTGCGCAGAGAAACTCACCCGCCACCAGAAGGGCGAGATTGAGCTCTCAAGGGCTTACAAGGCAGGCTGTATGCTGATGGTTATGTTTCTTGTGACGGCGGCCGTGAGCATCTGCGGCACAATAGGCTTCATCTCGCTTGGCGTGCCGAACATCAGCCGCACCGTCTGCAAAACAGACAATATTCTCAAGCACTACCTGATCTCCGGGGCGATGGGCACGGGACTGCTTCTCGTGACCTTCCTGGTGGTCGAGTATTGCAATTTCGGCATATACCTGCCTGTCAGCGCAACGATGGCCATCATCGCGCTGCCGTTGATGCTATTTCTGTTCGGAAAAGGGCGCAACGAAGCCGCCTAGCCGAGTATGGCAGCCTGAAGCTCCTCTGCGCTGTCCACTACCCTGCCGCAAAGCTTGCAGAGTTCCTCGCGCTTGCGGAATCCCCAGCTGACCGCCACGCAGTCGATACCGGCAGCCTCCGCGGTCTTGATGTCAGTCCCCGAATCGCCCACCATCAGGCAGCGTTCGGGGCTTTCGTTTACCCTGTCGATGATAGTTGTCACCACTGCCGGATCCGGCTTCAGGGGCGCACCCGGGCAGTTTCCCATCACTGCTCCGAAACGGATATCGGGAAAGAGTTTGGCCGCCAGGATTTCCGTGCCTTTCTGAAACTTGTTGGAAGCGATGGCAAGCTTGATGCCTTGGTCCTGGAGCACTCTCAGAAGGGTCTCCATTCCCGGGTATGGCCGGGTGAAGTCAGCAATGTGCCGCTCGTATTCTTCGAAGAAACGCGAGAGCAGCCTCTCCTGCATCTGCTGGTCATCCTTGAGCGCTTCCGGCGAGGCGTTGCGCACGAGATTGCGCACACCGTGGCCGACCATCATCTTGTAGCTTTCTATGTCGTGCTCGGGAAGGCCCATCGCGCGCAGGGTGATGTTCACCGAATTGCCGAGGTCCCTGATTGAGTTGACAAGCGTGCCGTCGAGGTCAAATATTACCAGTGAGTACTTCATTACTTCGTGCCGAAAATGCGGTCGCCGGCATCGCCCAGACCGGGAACAATGTATGCGTCAGAGTTGAGATGGTCATCGAGGGCAGCAAGGTAGATATCCACGTCAGGATGGGTCTCCTGCACCTTTGCAACGCCTTCAGGAGCTCCTACAAGGCACATCAGGCGGATGTTGGTGCAGCCGCGTTCCTTGAGCATCTGGATAGCGTCGCAGGCGCTGCCGCCGGTGGCGAGCATAGGGTCGGTGATGATGATGAAACGCTTTTCGATGTCGAAAGGAAGCTTGCAGTAGTACACCACAGGCTCGTGGGTCTGCTCGTTGCGGTAGAGGCCTATGTGGCCGACTTTTGCCACGGGAACAAGGGTCCTCAGGCCGTCAACCATACCCAGTCCGGCACGCAGTATAGGCACGATGGCGAGTTTCAGTCCGGAAACCTTCTTGGCCGTCATCTTGCAAAGAGGGGTCTCGATCTCCACGTCCTCGAGAGGAATATCGCGGGTCACCTCATAGCCCATCAAAAGGGCGATCTCGTTCAGCAGCTCGCGGAAATCCTTTGAGCCAGTCTCTTTTTGGCGCATAATGGTCAGCTTGTGCTGAATCATCGGATGATTTATTACGTGTACTTTGCTCATGGTTCTTGAAATTTAGATAAATATACTACCTTTTTCCTATTTTTGCAGAAAAACCTGCAAACTATTCTCAAGATGCTCCGGATATACTGCAAAAACACAGACTCATACTGTGAAGTCCAGGAAGGTTCAACTCTGCTGGACATAGTACCTCTATTCGACTTCGACAAACCCTACGACATCATTGGCGCCAAGGTCAACAATGTCGCTGAGGGGCTCAAGTTCAGAGTCTTCAACAATCGCGACATAGAGTTTCTGGATTACCGTTCCTACATCGGCAGGAGCATATATTCCCGCTCCCTGTGCTTCCTGATGAGCAAGGCCCTTACAGATGTATGCCCGGGGGCAAGCGTGGAGATGCACCGCCCCCTCTCTAAAGGCTTCTACTGCACACTGCATCTTCCCGACGGGGTTGTAACGGATAGCGGGCTCGTCGAGAGCATCAAGCGGAGGATGGGTGAAATCGTAGCCGAGGACATCCAGTTCCGCCGCCACGAAGTACAGACCGCGGAGGCTATCGATATGTTCCGCAAACTGGGCCGCGAAGACAAAGTCAAGCTTCTGGAGACCTGCGGGGACGTTTACGTGACCTACTACTCTCTTGAAAAGGAAGTGGACTTCTTCTATGCGGCCCTCGTGCCTTCGACAGGCTACCTGAAGGTCTGGGATCTTGCCCTGTACGGAGACGGAATGATACTCCGCCTGCCTGACAGGCACCACCCGGAGCAGCTTGCTCCTTTCCACCCTCAGCCGAAGACCTTCAATGCGCTCCAGGAGATGATCCAGTGGAACCACATTATGGGATTGGAAACCGTTGGGGATGTCAACAAGGCCTGCCTCAGCGGCAAGGCGAGCGACCTGATCCAGATAGCCGAAGCCCTGCAGGAAAAGAAAATTGTCAAGATAGCCGAGGAAATCGACAGACGCTACCGCCTCGAAAAGGATCCCGTCAGGCTTGTGCTCATCACGGGACCCACAAGCAGCGGAAAGTCCACCTTCTGCAAGAGGCTGAGCGTCCAGCTGATGGCCTGCGGCCTCAAGCCTATCTCATTCTCGACCGACGATTATTTCGTAAACAGGCTTGATACACCGCGCCTGCCCGACGGCTCATTCGACTTCGACAACTTCGACACCGTGGACCACGACTACCTCCAGTCCGATGTAATGAAACTACTTGAAGGACAATGCGTTGACGTGCCTGAATACAACTTTGTCACCGGCCTGAGGGAATACAACGGCAAGAAGCTGAAGATAGAAAAGGACACCATACTGCTCATCGAGGGCATTCACGCCCTCAATCCCCTGCTTACCGATATGGTTCCTGAGCACGCTAAATTCCGAATCTTCATCAATACTATCACCAGCGTCTCCCTGGATGCCCACAACTGCATCCCGACCAGCGACAACAGGCTGCTGCGGCGCATCGTCAGGGACTACAACAAAGGCGCCTTCACTGCGCGGCAGACCATCTCCGCCTGGCCGAATGTGCGCCGGTCAGAGACAATGTGGATATATCCTTATCAGGAGATTGCCGACGTGCTCTTCAACTCTGCCTATCTTATTGAATTCGCCGTGATGAGAACACACGCGGAGGCTATCCTGGCCACGGTCCCTAAGAACTGTCCGGAATACAGCGAGGCCAAGCGCCTGCTGAAATTCCTCCACTTCTTCGTGCCGGTATCCGACAAAGAACTCCCAGCTACATCCCTGATCCGCAGCTTCATCGGGTAGCATCCCGGCAACAGACTCTGGATGTAAGGAGACGAGCAGCCTCGCTGCGGAGTCGCAGACATCTACGAAGAAGGTGACCAATAATCACTTATTGGTCACCTTCTTTCTTTGCTTGTCAATCACCGGAAACTAGTAAAGCGAAACCGGTCTTAGCAGGAAGACGAATTCTCGGTCCTGATATGGGACTCGGTATTGAGGGATCGGGATGGCTCCCCAGCTGTTCTCGCAGGCAAGTCCGGTCTGGAGCTTGTCGATGCAGAGGCTTGTAAGGTCTTCTTCTTCAAGTTCGTGTGAGTGGCGCTGTAGCTTCATAGGGCCGTCATCCAAAGTCGCGATGCTGTAGTGCAGGGCGGAAGCGGTGAATGGAGCTTCGGAGATGATTTCAAGTCCCCTGCCGCTGCGGTCCAGCACCCTCCACCAGCGGATGTCGGTCTTGGTGCCGGTCTCCTGCGGGCGGATGTATGGATAGAACTGATCGCTGACGGTCTGTTCCCAGACTCTGAGAAGGCTGCAATTGTTGCGGTCGGCGTAGTTCTCCATCGGACCGCGGCCGTAATACTGCAAGTACTCGAAAGACTTCGGCATATCCATCTGCATTCCAAAGCGGAACATATCGGATACCTTCGCGCCCGGAGTGGTGACCATCTTCTGGCTGATGCGCACTACGCCCTTTGCGTTGATTTTGTATTGGAGGAGGAGTTTGGCGCTCACGCTTTCCATATTGAGAGTCACGTCAACGACAGCGACATTGCCTTCCAGACGGCTTTCGAAAGACTCAAGGCGCAGCTGAGGATTCTTCCAGGCGGCATAACGCATCTGAAGCCTTGCGCCGAAATCGTTGTCGGTCGGAGCCCTCCAGAAGTTAGGCTTGAGGCTGGCGTCATCCTTGAGCAGTTTGCGTCCGAAGGCCTCATAGCGGCAGATCATTCCGCTTCGGCGGCTGATTTCAATAACGAAGTCTTCGCCGCTGATTTTCAGGTAGTTCCTGTCGTTGTCCACGACCTCGGGAGCCGTCGTGCCGCAATGGTGATGAGCATCCTTTCCGCAAGAAAGCGAAGCCACGGCGCTGTGTGCGCGCAGACAAAGCTGCTGGTATGCGAGGGTGTGGCCGGCCTCCAGCAGCGGCGACGCCTCCTTGAGCTTGTAGCTTACATTGAGCAGGATTTCGCCCTCAAGCGCGTCGGTGCAGCCTATCGGAAGGGTGATTTCCTTCTTTTGCTGAGGCGCCACTTCAAGCTTGTCCACGCGACCGTTGCGCACTGGGCGTCCGTTTGCGAGCAGTTCCCATTCCAGGCAGCAGTCCGACAGGTCCTTGAAGAAGTTCTCGTTGTAAACGCTGATTACACCCTTTTCGAGGTCCACAGGCTCGGTCCAGATGTTCTGGTACCAGTAGCCGACCTCGTACATATGAGGATTAGGAATACGGTCAGGGCTGATGAGGCCGTTGTCGCAGAAGTTCTGGTCGTGGATGTCGTACTTGTTGAAGTCTCCGCCGTAGGCATAAATCATCTTGCCTGCGCGGCCTTCCCAACGCAGGCTCTGGTCCACGAAGTCCCAGATGAAACCGCCCTGGTATTTAGGGTACTTGCGGACGAGGTCCCAGTATTCCTTGAAGCCTCCCTCAGAGTTGCCCATCGCGTGGGCGTATTCACACTGGATCAGAGGCTTGGTTTTGCTCTCGTCGAGGCTGTAGCGCTCGCAGGCCTCGTAGCCATAGTACATTGGGCAGAAGATATCGGTCTTGCCGTCATACTCGGCTCTCTCGTATTGCACCGGACGGGTTCCATCCTCCTTTTTGATCCAGTCGTAAGCGGCATCGAAGTTAGTGCCGTATCCGGCCTCGTTGCCGAGGGACCAGAAGATGATGCTCGGGTGGTTGAAGCCGCGCTGCACGTGCCTTTGGTTGCGCTCCATATGGGCAAGGGCGTAGTCGTCGCGTATTGCAAGTGTCTTCTCCCCGTAGCCCATTCCGTGGCTCTCGATATCAGCCTCGGCGACGAGGTAGATGCCGTACTGGTCGCAGAGTTCGTACCAGCGATTGGCGTCAGGATAATGGCAGGTACGCACAGCGTTTATGTTGAACTGCTTCATTATCTTGATGTCCTGAATCATACGCGCCTCGGACACTGCATAGCCCTTGTCGGGGTCAAGCTCGTGGCGGTCTGCGCCCTTGAAGAGGACAGGCTGGCCGTTGACGAGCACCTGCGCGTCGCGGATTTCGATTTCGCGGAAGCCTACCTTGACCGGGATGGTCTCGCTGCCGGCGCTTGCATACAGGGTATAGAGGTTCGGGGTCTCGGCAGACCATTTGAGAGGGTTCTCGACTTTCATCGTGACGCTGCCGCCATTGGTGCTTGCGCTTGCCACTTCCCTGCCGGCGGCATCCCGGAGACTGAGGGCGACCTGAATCTTGCCCTTGGTGAAAAGCTCAACGGTCAGGTCGGCGTCGCGGTAAGCCTCGTCGAGGTCCACGCGCACGCGTATATCCTCAATGCGCTTCTTCTCCCTTGCATAGAGGTAGCAGTCGCGTCCCACGCCGCTCAGGCGGAAGAAGTCCTGGTCTTCGAGGTAGGATCCGTCGCACCAGCGGAAAACCTGGAAGGCGAAGAGATTCTCCTCGCCCGGCTTGATGTACTTGGTGATGTCGAACTCGGCCTCAAGCTTGCTGTCCTCGCTGTAGCCGACGAACTTGCCGTTGACCCAGAGGTAAATGTTTGAGGTGACTGAGCCGAAGTGGGCGATGATGTCCTTGCCCTTCCAGTCGGCGGGAATGGTGAAGCTGCGGCGGTATGAGCCGGTGTGGTTGTTCTCTACCGGGACGTAAGGAGGATTGCTCTTGAACTGGTTCTCCCACGGATAGCTGGCATTGACGTAGGTTGGATCGCCGTAGCCGTTGAGTTCCCATACTCCAGGAACGGGCATCTCTCCCCAACCGAGGTCGTTGAAGTCGGCAGCCTGAAAACCTACAGGCCTTGCGTCCTGGTCCTTGGTCCAAAAGAACTTCCACTTGCCGTTAAGGCTAAGGTACTTGTCCGAATGCGCCTTGTCGCCAGCCTCGGCCTTTGCCTGGCTTTCGTAGGCAAAGTAGTTGGAGTGCATAGGGGCGCGGTTGATTGCGTTCACGCGGGGATCCTTCCACTCGTTGAAGCTCTGGGCGGTGGCTCCAAGGCTCAGCAAGGCAAGTATTCCGCAGACAAAATAGCTTTTCTTGATCATATCGTTTGGTTATTATGTGTCATTACACAAATATAACAAAAACGGCGGAAACACTTGCAAAGCATTTCCGCCGTCTATGAGTAAGCTTGGGAAAATTACATAGCCTGTGCTACTGCAACAGCTACAGCCACGGTGGCGCCAACCATAGGGTTGTTGCCCATACCGAGGAAGCCCATCATCTCAACGTGGGCAGGAACTGAAGATGAACCTGCGAACTGAGCGTCAGAGTGCATACGTCCGAGAGTATCGGTCATACCGTATGAAGCAGGACCTGCTGCCATGTTGTCCGGGTGGAGGGTACGTCCGGTGCCGCCGCCTGATGCAACTGAGAAGTATGGCTTGCCGGCAAGCACGCGCTCCTTCTTGTAGGTACCTGCAACAGGGTGCTGGAAGCGGGTTGGGTTGGTTGAGTTGCCGGTGATGGAAACGTCAACGTTCTCCTTCCACATAATTGCAACGCCCTCGCGAACGTCATCTGCGCCGTAGCAGTTCACACCGCCGCGAACGCCGTCAGAGTAGCGGGTTCTTGCGATTTCCTTCACCTCACCGGTGTAGTAGTCGAACTCGGTCTGCACGTAGGTGAAGCCGTTGATGCGGCTGATGATCTTGGCAGCGTCCTTGCCGAGACCGTTGAGGATCACGCGGAGTGGCTTCTTGCGCACCTTGTTTGCCATTTCGGCAATCTTGATGGCGCCTTCAGCGGCAGCGTATGACTCGTGGCCGGCGAGGAATGCGAAGCACTCTGTCTCCTCGCGAAGAAGCCTTGCTGCGAGGTTGCCGTGACCCAGACCTACCTTGCGGTCGTCAGCGACTGAACCAGGGATGCAGAAAGCCTGCAGACCCTCACCGATAGCCTCGGCAGCGTCAGCGGCAGTCTTCACGCCCTTCTTGATAGCGATGGCGGCGCCCACTACATAAGCCCACTTTGCGTTCTCAAAGCAGATCTTCTGTGTGTCCTCACACATCTTGTATGGATCGAGACCCTTTGACTCACAGATGGCCTTGGCCTCGTCGATGTCCTTGATACCGTATTTGTTGAGAGCGGCATTGATCTGATCAATTCT
>JAEDLO010000137.1 GCA_016295245.1 Bacteroidales bacterium
TGTCCTCTTTTGTGACGCCTGCAGGATTCAAACCTGCGACCTTTTGATCCGTAGTCAAATGCTCTATTCAGCTGAGCTAAGGCGCCATTCCAACCGGCGAACCGGTATTTTGCTGTCGGATATTACTCCTTTACCGCACGCTTTGCCTCTTTGATGCGAGCCTTCTTGCCAGCGAGGTTGCGGAGGTAGAAGATACGTGCACGGCGAACTTTACCGACCTTGTTGAGTTCAATCTTGTCAATGAATGGTGACTCGTAAGGGAAAATCCTTTCAACACCTACTCCGTTGGAGATTTTGCGGACTGTGAAGGTCCTGGTGAATGGGGTAGAACCGCAAATCTGGATTACTACACCGCGGAAGTTCTGGAGTCTGTCCTTGTCACCTTCCTTGATCCTGTAGGTAACGGTGATTGTGTCACCGGCCTTGAATTTTGGGTATGTTGCAGTTTTGTTCTGTGAGAACGACTGCTCTACTAAGTTGATAAGATCCATAATTTCTTATGTCGTTAACTGCGCAGCGTCGTTAAACCGTTTAAGAGAGGCTGCGTTTTGGGATTGCAAAGATACTAATAATTTCTAAGTTCCCAAACTTTTTTTAAAAATATTTGCTCTCTTTCTCAAACAGTGCCCTGTCGTCTCGTGAAGGATCCGGTTTGAAACTGCTGCTGCCACGCATCTTTTCCATAGCATCTTTCTCGCTGCGGCTGAGCTTGCGCGGAATCCAGACGAGTATCTTGACATAGAGGTCACCCTTGCCGCCGCCATAGCTGTTGACGTCAGGCATACCCTTCGAGCGCAGACGCACTACCGTTCCCGACTGGGTGCCCGGATCGAGTTTGACTGTCTGCGGCCCGTCGATGCAAGGGACGCTGATTTCGCAGCCGAGCATCGCGTCAACGACGCTGATGACCCTGGTGTAGAACAGGTTGGTGCCCTCGCGCTTGAGCTGGTTGTGGGCGAGCTCTTCGATGACTATGAGCAGGTCTCCGTTGATGCCTCCGCTTGGAGCGGCGTGGCCCTCGCCTCTGAGGGTGAGCGTCATTCCGTCCTCGACGCCGGCAGGAATCTTGACCTTCACGGTCTCCTTGCGCCTCTCCAGACCGGTGCCTTTGCAGTGGCGGCAAGGGTTGGAGACGGTCTTTCCGGTGCCGTTGCAGTTAGGGCAGACGTTGTAGCTTACCGTACGCCCGAAGAACGAGTTGGTGACGTTCTGGACCTGGCCGGTGCCGTTACAGGTAGGGCAGGTCTTGATGTCGGAGGAATTCTTGGTGCCCTTGCCGTCGCATTCTGGACAAGGCCTGTTGCGCTCAATGGTCACCTCTTTCTCACAACCGAGGGCGATCTCCTCGAGGGTGAGTCTGACGCGGGTGCGGATATCGCGTCCGCGCACGGTACGCGTACCTTGCCTGCCGCCGCCTCCGAAACCTCCGAAGCCGCTGAACGCGCCTCCGAATGCGCCTCCGAAGAGGTTATTGAGGATATCGTTGAGGTTGCCGAAGCCCTGGCTCCAATCCTGACCTGCTGCACCGTCAACGCCCGCGAAACCGAACTGGTCATACTTGGCCTTTTTGTCCGGGTCGCTGAGGACAGAGTATGCCTCCGAGGCTTCCTTGAACTTGCTCTCCGCGGTCTTCTTCTCTTCATCGGAACCGCTTACCCAGCGGTCTGGATGCCACTTGAGGGCAGCCTTTCTGTAGGCCGCCTTTATTTCATCGGCTGAGGCTCCTTTCTGGAGCCCCAACACCTCATAGTAATCTCTTTTATCTGCCATTTGTTTATGCTCCTACTACGACTTTTGCGTATCTGAGAATTTTGCCGTTGAGGGTGTAACCGGTCAGCACCACGTCGATGACCTTGCCCTTGAGTTCCTCGCTTGGGGCAGGGAACTGGGTAACGGCCTCGTGGAAGTCGGTGTTGAAAGGTTCTCCCTTGGCTTCGATTCTCTCCAGACCGCGAGTCTTGAGATATTCGGTCAATTTGTTGAAGATCAGCGCTGTGCCCTCCTTGGCAGCTTCGTCTGAAGACTGCTCAAGCATAGCCATAGCCCTCTCACAGTCGTCCAGGACCGGGAGCAGGCCCTTGATGGTGTCTGCCGCCGCCGAGGCGATGAGGTTGAGCCTATCTTCTGAAGATCTTCTCCTGAAGGTCTCGAATTCGGCCATCAGGCGCATATAGTCGTCCTTTTCCTTCGCCAGTTTGTCAGAAAGTTCGTCCAGCTGCTTGCGCAGCTCTTCGGATTTCTTGTCTTCCTTTTTGTTTTTCTGCTTCTTGGACTGAGCCTCTTCTGCCTGAGTTTCCTGGGCCTGAGGCTGCTCCTGAGG
>JAEDLO010000058.1 GCA_016295245.1 Bacteroidales bacterium
TTGCGCTTTGAGCCGCTCAGGGCGCTGCAGCAGCCGTGCGTGTAGGCAATCGGCTTGCTGCTCACTTCCAGCACGTCCTCGATGGTCTTGTTGGAGGCGTGCGCGACATCCACCATCATCCCGATGCGGTTCATTTCCCTCACCAGTTCGCGCCCGAAAGGGCTGAGTCCACCCCAGCGGCCGTTTCCGGTGCAGCTGTCGCCCACCTGATTGTCAGCGCTGTGGGTCAGCGTTATATAGCGCACTCCCCGCTTTTTGAACTCTGCGAGCAGCTCGAAGGACTCCTGGACGGCAGAGGCATTCTCAATGGCAAGCACGACAGAAGTCAGGCCTGAGCGGCGGTTGCGCCGTATTCCCGAGGAGCAGCGCGCGATGGCCACCTTGTCGCTGTTTGCTTCAACCTGCCTGTGAGCCTCGTCAAGCAGTTTGCGTGCGTACACAGTCGCTTCCTCGCCCTCCAGGCGCGCAGGCACATAGGCCGCGAAAAACGAACAGTCGACTCCCCCTCTCCTGAGTTTGGGGAAATCGACCTGTGCGTTCGGATTGTCCAAAGAATAATCGCGGAGCCTGTACATCTGCGACGGAGCGTCGCAATGAGCATCCAGAACTATCATATTCCTTATTCTTTACCCTGTTCGTATGGGACCATCGTTGATACCCTGATATTGAGAATGTTAATCTGCGGCGAATTGAGGTACTTCAGGGTTGCTCCCGCACTTAGGTTGACCGTAAGGGTCTTGGAAGCCGCCTCCACGAGCTGGCAGAGGCTGTTCATCGCCACATTTGCATCCTCACACTCAAGTTTTTCGGCATTGACGCTGCTCGGGCCGGAAAGATTGAAATACACATAGGAACTCCTGCCGTTGAGAACTGCCTTTGAAGTAGTCTTGGTCACCAAAGTTATAGATTGGCAGTCGCAGTCGAAATCAAACCCTGCGTTGGAGTTGAGATTCAGTTCAGCTTCCTTGGCCTTGAGTTTGATCTTCCCGCTAGTGTTTGAATTGGCATCGAGCTTGAGCGTTTGACAGTCGACCTCAATCTCGGCACTGGCTTTATTGTTCATCTGCAACTCGGCGCTTCCGGTCTTGCAAGCAATTGACGCAATCTTGGAGTTATCGTTCATAACGAGTTTGAAACTTTCAGCACTGACCACGTCGTCAATCTCCAGGATACTTGCTTTATCGTTGAGTTTCAGGCAGGTAAGCGAAGATGACGGCATAGTCACGATAGCCCTGAAAGTAGCCGGCTGAATGTCTCTTCCGCTGTAAAGCTTCTTCACTTCGGAAGGCACCTTCCTCTCATCGACATAGATTGAAAGGACTGAAGAGGATACGGCGCACTGCACGTAATTCTTGTATGGAGCATCTACAATGATCTTCACTCCATACCTCATTCCTCTCTCTATTGTAAGTTCGAAATTGCTTGAAACTTCCAGCTCGCTGAACTTGTCAACCTTGACTTCATACTCTGAAAGCGAAGCTGCAGACAGCCCCGACGCACTTAAAGAAATAAATGCGGTAACAAGGCATAAAATCTTACAAACCAATGATTTCATAATCAATAAATATTATTCATTCAACAAAACCCACTCTTCGGTCTTGGCGTCAAGATCTCTCTTGCACTCGAGATACTCACGAGTAAGGTCCATAATATCATCCTTTTCGGAAGGAGCGCTCAAAACCGTCTCAATCTGCTTCATCTTCTCTTCGAGTTTGCCGATTTCACATTCAAGATAGCTGATGCGGTTTCTCTTCTTGCGGTCCATCTTGACCATTGCCCTCTTCTCCTCAATAGCCTTCTGCTTGACGACGGCATCCTTGGCTGCCTGTTCGGCGCGAGGCTCTCCTCCCGAGGCCTTTTCCAGCTCGCGCAGATTCTCCAGCTTGCGGCTCTGGAGGAATTCGCCGACGCTGCCCAGGAACTCCTTCACCCGGCCGTCACGGAACTCGTAAATCTTGTCAACGAGCCCGTCCAGGAAGTCTCTGTCGTGGGAGACAACAATCAGCGTGCCATCAAAGGCCTTGAGCGCCTGTTTCAGGATGTCTTTCGACTTGATGTCCATATGGTTGGTAGGCTCATCAAGGGCAAGGAGATTGTGGCTCTGGAGCATCAGTTTGGCCATACCCAGACGCGCCCTCTCGCCTCCAGAAAGGACTCCGACCTTCTTGTCGATGTCCTCGCCGCGAAAGAGAAACTGCGCCAGCAGGTCGCGCAACTTCGTGCGGATATCGCCCACCGCAATGCGGTCCAAGGTAGAGAATACAGTCTCGTTCTTGTCAAGTATATCTTCCTGATTCTGAGCAAAATAGCCTATATCCACATTATGTCCCCTGCGGGCCTCGCCGCTTATCGGCTCAAGTTCCCCCATCAGAACCCTCATCAGAGTTGTCTTTCCCTCGCCGTTGCGTCCCACGAGGGCTACCTTTTCGCCTCTTTTTATTTCGATGTCGGCGTTGCGGAACACGACTTTCTGCGGATAGCCAACAGTCAGGTCACTGGCCTTGAAAACCACGTCACCGGAGCGCTGGGCTGGCGGAAACTTAACGTTTAGTGTCACATTGTCAGTCTCGTCAATTTCGATCCTTTCAAGTTTTTCAAGGGATTTGATGCGGGACTGCACCTGGTTGCTCTTTGTCGGCTTATACCTGAAGGCAGCGATGAACTCCTCGGTCTTCTGAATCATCTTCTGCTGGTTCTCATAGGCGGCTATCTGCTGCTGGAGGCGTTCAGCCCTCAGTTCCAGATACTTGCTGTAGGGAACCTTATAGTCGTGGATATGGCCGAGCATCACCTCCACGGTGCGGTTGGTCACGTTGTCGAGGAAACGGCAGTCGTGGCTGACGAGCAGCAGGCTGCAGCGCTTTGCCTTAAGGTAGTCCTCAAGCCAGCCGATGGACTCTATATCCAGATGGTTGGTAGGCTCGTCGAGCAGCAGGCAGTCAGGCTGACGGAGGAGTATCTTTGCCAGCTCGATACGCATATTCCAGCCCTGGGAAAAGGTTTCCGTGAGGCGACCGAGCTCATCCTCGCGGAACCCGAGGCCAAGAAGGGTCTTGCGAGCCTGGACCTCAGGAGGTTCGCTATGGCTGAGTTGAAGACGGTCGTTCAGATTCGTAAGATGCTCTATGAGAGCAGAATAAGACTCACTATCATAGTCGGTGCGGGACTCGAGCTCCCGCGTCACCTCTTCGATTTCGCGTTCAAGCTTCGCGCTCCCCTCGAAGGCGGTCAGGGTCTCCTCGAGCACCGTCCTTCCGCGATGGTGCTCCATAATCTGCGGAAGGTAGCCTATACTTATATCCCTGGGCTTGTCAACACGGCCGGCAGTGGGATTCTGGATGCCGCAGATAAGCTTGAGTATCGTGGACTTGCCCGCACCGTTCTTGCCCACAAGACCGATTTTGTCGTTTTCGGAAATATGGAAATTAATCTTGTCAAGCAGGACGTAGCCCCCGTAGGCAACAGTCAGATCTTCTATGGATATCATCAGTCAAATTATTCAAATACAATGGTTTGGAAAAACTCCGGACGATGGTAGTCCGGTCTCGGAGTATCAATCGGCGCCCAGGTCACGAAATGCCTCTCGGGCAAGCGGTCACCGCATTTGTAGAAGTTCCCCTGCGCCTCAAGGCCTTCGAAGCTCTCAAGTCCATAGACGCAGGCAGGCACGTCCAGCCACAGTTCCCAGCTGCAATCACCTTCCCTCAGGCCGAAGGCTTCGCTGCCCAGCGAAGAGCGTCTCCTGACGAGTTCATAGCTCTCCGGAGGCAGGAATTCCCTTTCGCTTCGATTGGCGCCGCGGCAGAAATAAATCTTACCGATGCAGTTACACTCAAGATTGTAATAGATGCCGTCAGGACGCGGCGAGAAGAAGAATTCCACACAGGAATCCTCCCAAATCTTCTGCCTGTCAGTCTCGCAGGCGGAGAGTACAGCCTTTTCTGTAACCATAAAGTGAAGGTGCAGCTCAGAACCGCTATGCGACACTTCCACAGCTACTTGCGGTTTATAAGGAAACAGGTCCGGCCAGTTCAGGCAATCCAGATCATAACGCCTCGGCGTCCTGCTTATCATCATTTTCATCTCTTTCATTGCTCATCAAAATTGACAATTCATACAAGCCGTACAAGGGCAGCGCCAGCACCAGCATCGACACCGGGTCCGACGGGGTTATCAGAGCCGAAACTACAAGTATTGCCACAAGAGCATAACTTCTGCCCTTACGGAGCATTCCGCGGTTCACCAACCCAAGTTTCGACAGCGCAAGCACTACGGTCGGAAACTCGAAGACCAGACCTATCAGCAGCACCATCGACATAAAAGCCGACATATAGGAGCTCAGGGTAATCGCATTCTGCACACCTTCGGACACGCTGTAGCCGGTAAAGAAGTTGAGACATACCGGCAGCACAAAGAAGTAGCCGACCAGCACCCCGACATAAAACAGCACTCCGGCAAGCAAGAAGGCTGAGCGCAGAGCCTTCTTTTCCCTCTCATAGAGGGCAGGCAGGATAAAGCGCCACAACTCCCACACTATCAGCGGAAAAGCCAGGATCAGGCCTACACTCACGGCAGCCCTCAGATGGACGAAGAACTGGGCGCTCAGCTCCACGTTTATCAGCTTCATACTGAAATCCCAGCCCAGAAGCCGATAGACACAGAATCCCGGCTCGGTAGGAGCCAGGATTATCTTGTCAAACAGGAAGTCCTTGAAAACCAGTCCGGGAACCGTGCAGATGCACAAGTATAATATCGAGCGGAACAGGGTTCCCCTCAATTCGTCCAGATGATCCCAAAAACTCATCTTGGCCTTGTCAGCATCACCGCCCACACTTACTTCTTTTCTTCCTCTTTCTTCTCGGACGGCTGAACCTGCTCGTCTATCTCATTGAGGCCTTCCTTGAAACTCCTCACACCCTTGCCTACTCCCTTCATCAGTTCAGGGATCTTTTTGCCCCCGAAGATGAGAAGTACGATGCAGAGGATGATAATAAGTTCGGTCATCCCGACAAAAAGCGGATAAATCAACATATCTAAAGCTTATTAAGTGATGATTCAAGTGCTTCGATGCGAGCGAGCGCGTCTGCCTCCTTCTTGCGTTCGCCTTCGATGACGGCGGCAGGAGCGTGGGCTGTAAACTTCTCGTTGGAGAGCTTGGCACGCACGCCTGCGAGGAACTTGCGCTGACGCTCAAGCTCGCCCTGGAGTTTAATCTTCTCCTCATCAGCATTGACGAAGCCCTCGAGAGGGATGCTCATCTTGACTGTACCTACGATAAAAGATACGGATGCGCCGCTTGCCGTTCCCTTTGCGACCTCTGAGATGTTGGCGGCCTTGCAGATTACCGGCAGGAGCTCCTCGGAGAATTCGCCTTCGATGAAGAGTTTGAGGGCCTCCTTCGGAGAAATCTGCTTCTGGGCACGCACTCCGCGGATTGCGTTGACTGCCTCCCTGCAGCGATCGAATTCCTCAAGGAAAGCGTTGTCATATGGACCCGCAACAGGAGTACGCTGGAACATAATGGTGTCCGCCTCTCCCCTTTGCTGCATCGCCTGCCAGAGTTCCTCGGTGATGAAAGGCATAATCGGGTGAATCATCTTGAGGAGCTTCTCGAAGAAGGTGATGGTAGCCTCGTAGGTGCGGCTGTCGAGAGCCTGGCCGTAAGCAGGCTTTACGAGCTCGAGGTATGAGCTGCAGTAATCGTCCCAGAAGAGCTTGTAAATAGCCATCAGGGCGTCGCTGATGCGGAATTTGCTGTAGTGGTCCTCGACGGTCTCGATAGTCTTGCTCAAGAGGTTGTCAAACCACTTGACGGCTACTCTCGAAGTCTCGCTTTGAGCGGCCTTTTCATCTACGGTCCAAAGACTTACAAGCCTCCAGGAGTTCCATATCTTGCCGCAGAAGTTGCGTCCCTGCTCCACCTGCGACTCATCGTAGAGAATATCGTTGCCGGCCGATGAGCAAAGCAGCATACCGAGGCGTACGGCATCTGCGCCATACTTGGCAATCAGATCCAGAGGATTCGGGCTGTTGCCCAAGGTCTTGGACATCTTGCGGCCTATCTTGTCGCGAACGATGCCGGTGAAGTACACATTGTGGAAAGGCACATCCTTCATAAACTCTCCGCCGGCCATAATCATCCTGGCTACCCAGAAGAAGATAATGTCCGGTCCTGTCACCAGGTCGTTGGTAGGATAGTAGTATGACAGGTCCCTGTTCGGCTTGTGCTCAGGATGGCCGGGGAGTTCCGGATCGAAAACGGAGATAGGCCAGAGCCAGCTTGAGAACCAGGTGTCGAGCACATCCTCGTCCTGCCTGAGATCATCAGGCTTGATTTCAGGATTGAGCTTCCTTGCAGCCGCGAGAGCCTTCTCTGCGTTCTCTTCCACAACTACCTGTCCATCAGGGAGATAATATGCAGGGATGCGCTGGCCCCACCAGAGCTGGCGGGAGATGCACCAGTCGTGGGCGTTCTCCATCCAGTGGCGGTAGGTATTGCGGTACTTGTCCGGAATGAGACGAATCTTGCCGGACTCGACAGCCTCGAGGGCATCCTTTGCAAGGGCGTCCATCTTCAGGAACCACTGCGCGCTGAGCTTAGGCTCGATGACGGCGTCAGTTCTTTCAGAGTAGCCTATAGGCGAGATGTATTCTTCGGTCTTGATAAGGTTTCCGGCCTCCTGGAGCATCCTTGCGATTTCTTTTCTGGCTTCGAAACGGTCCATACCCACAAGTATCTGCGCGTCCGCAGTCAGGCGGCCGTGGTCATCGATGATATCGATTACAGGCAGGTTGTGGCGAAGGCCAATTTCGTAGTCGTGGGCATCGTGAGCCGGGGTCACCTTAAGGCATCCGGTACCGAAATCCATCTCCACGTAGTCGTCCTCGATAACAGGTATCTCCCTGTTGATCAGAGGGATAAGCACCTTCTTGCCGCGCAGCCAGTGATGGCGCTCGTCGGCAGGGTTGACACAGATGGCGGCATCAGCCATAATGGTCTCCGGACGGGTTGTGGCGATTACCAGATAGTCGTCGGTAGGATTGCCCTGACCGTCCGAGATATAGTACTTCAGGTGGTAGAAATGACTTTTGGTGTCGCGGTGGATGACCTCGTCATCAGAGATTGCGGTGAGGGCAACCGGATCCCAGTTGACCATCCTCACTCCCCTATAGATCATTCCCTTCTTGTAGAAATGGCAGAATGTGGCGATTACGGCATCCGAGAGCGCCGGCTCCATCGTGAAGCGGGTGCGGTCCCAGTCGCAGGATGCGCCGAGTTTGCGGAGCTGCTCGAGAATGATGCCTCCGTGCTCCTCCTTCCATTCCCAGGCATACTTGAGGAATTCCTCACGGCTGAGGTCTTCCTTCTTGATGCCCATCTTGGCGAGCCTGGCGACAACCTTGTTTTCGGTTGCGATGCTGGCGTGGTCGGTTCCCGGCACCCAGCAGGCATTCTTGCCGTCCATCCTGGCCTTGCGGATGAGCACGTCATTGAGGGTGTTGTTGAGCACGTGGCCCATATGCAGGATACCCGTCACGTTTGGCGGCGGGATCACGATGGTATATGGTTCTCTTGAGTCAGGCTCAGAGTGAAAGAATCTGTTCTTCAGCCAATAGGCATACCACTTGTCTTCGACTTCAGCGGGATTATATTTTGCACTAATTTCCATATCTTGCAAATATAGCAATATTATTTGTAATTTTGAAGCCTGAATCCCCAACGGAACGCTTATGAATCAGGAACTCAAAGAAAAGATAATGAAAATCCGGGCAATGGCCTTTGACATCGACGGAGTATTCACAAACGGAATGATTATCCCCATCGGCCCGGAGCGCGAAGATCTGGTCCGCATAGTGGATGCCAAGGATTCTTTCGCCGCCAGGGTGGCAGGCCAGAAAGGCTATGTCATCGCCATCATTTCGGGAGGCGAAACCAAGGCCCTGAAGTCCCGTTTCCTCCAGATGCACTTCCCCGAAGAGAACATTTATCTCGGGGCTCGCGGCAAGCTCAAAATCTTCCACAGCTTCTGCGAGAACAAGGGCCTGAAGCCTGAGGAGGTCGCCTATTTCGGTGACGATATTCCTGACACCCAGGTACTTAAAGCCTGCGGACTGGGCATCGTTCCCGCTGATGCCGTCCCCGAGGCCAAAGAGGCTGCAGACTACGTCTGCACCAAGGGTGGCGGCCGCGGCTGCGTACGCGAAGGCGTGGAGCTGATAATGCGCACCCAGGGCAGTTGGCAGTTTGACCCCGAGCATTTCGAACTCATCTATTGACACATCAATGAAACTCATACTTGCAAGCAATTCCCCACGCCGCCGCGAGCTGCTCGCCGGAATGGACCTGGAGTTCAGCGTCGACACGGGCAACAACTTCGAAGAAACCCTGCCTGAGGGAGTACCGGCGGAGGAAGTACCGCTCCTCCTCAGCCGCGGCAAGTCGCTTGGCTTCCACCGCCCGCTTGAGGAAGGCGAAGTGCTGCTGAGCGCGGACACCGTCGTCATAGTGGATTCCTGCGTACTCGGCAAGCCGCATTCAGCCTCCGAGGCTGCCGCAATGCTCCGACGCCTTTCGGGCCGCGAGCACCAGGTGGTTTCCGCCGTCACCCTGCGCGATTCCGGCCGCACGCTGAGCTTTTCGGACAGCGCGACCGTATGCTTCAATACGCTGAGCGAAGGCGAAATAGACTACTACATCGAGCACTACCGCCCCTTCGATAAGGCCGGCGCCTACGGCATCCAGGAGTGGATAGGCTACATCGGCATAAGCGGCATCCGCGGCTCTTTCTTCACCGTGATGGGGCTGCCTGTCCACAAAGTCTGGAACGCGCTCAAAAGCTTCGGCGAACTCCCTCTGAAATGAAGTTCACCTACCCCTTCAGGTATGTCCCGCGACCCGAGGTACAGCAGGCCGCGCAGGAGCTTATCGCGCGAATCGACGCCGGGGAGTTCCGACCTCCGCGCTACCCCATCGACCTCAAGGCTGCGCTTTCCGAGGGGAAAATGTTGGGCGTGCTGCTGACCGACAAGGGGCCTATGTACGCATTCAGCGGCCTGGTCGCAGGCTGTTCCACTCTCCCCTTTTTCGTCCCGCCGGTCTTCGATCTGACCCGCCCTGACGGCTACTTCAAGACCCGCGAAGAGCAGATCAGCGCAATGCCCCGCGGTCCCGAAAAAGCCTCCGCTTCAGCCGAACTGCAAAATTGGATATTCGATAACTATAAGGTACTCAACGCTTTGGGCGAGGAGCTCTCAGTGCGTGAAGTCTTTGCCCGCAGGGGCATCACCCCTCCTTCCGGCACAGGCGACTGCGCCGCGCCGAAGCTGCTCAACCACGCCTACAGGACCTTCGCCCGCCCGCTTGCGATGGGCGAATTCTGGTACGGCGCCTCCCCGGAGGGCGAAGTGCGCGAACAGGGGCGTTTCTACCCTTCCTGCACTGGCAAATGCGGCCCGCTGCTGAGCTTTATGCTCGAAGGATTGGATGTCGAGCCCAACCCGCTCGACCGCGACTACGACGGCCCCGAGCAGCCGCGAATAATCTTCGAAGATGAGGCCATCCTGGTGGTTTCCAAGCCCTCGGGGATGCTTTCTGTGCCCGGCAGGACGGGGGCGCTTTCCCTGCTCGAACTGCTCAGGGAGCGCTTCGGCGAAGTCCACTCCTGCCACCGTCTCGATATGGATACCTCCGGCATTATGGTTTTCGCCCGCAAGCTTGAAGCGAAGGTGGAGCTGGAGCGCCAATTCGCCTCGCGCGAAGTCGTAAAGACTTACAAGGCAAGGCTTTGCGCCGGCAATACCCCCTTCTCCCACGCCCCAAAAGGAACCATCGCACTGCCGCTCGCGCCCGACTGGTACGACCGCCCGCGCCAGATGGTGGACCGTGAGAACGGCAAGCTCGCCATCACCCGCTATGAGCTGCTCGAAACCCTGCCCGACGGCGAGCTGGAGGTGCTCTTCACTCCCCTGACCGGACGCACCCACCAGCTTCGGGTTCACGCCGCCCATAAAAACGGACTCGGTCGCCCGATTAAAGGCGACCGACTCTATGGTTCAGCAGATGCGGGAAGACTCTTCCTCCACGCACGCAGCATCAGTTTCACCCACCCCCTGACGGGTGAGAAACTCTATTTTGAGGACTAGAGGGTTACTCCTGTCTTGAAGATTGCAATCTCGCGGAAGCCGTGCTTTTCGTTGTTCACCTGCTCGCCGCTTGCCACTGAAAGCACGTAGTCGATGAAGCGTTTGCAGGTCACCTCCATAGGCTCATCCTCGGCAATCACGCCCGCATTGAAGTCAATCCAGCTGCCCTTGCGCTTGTAGAGGGTGCTGTTGGTGGAAATCTTCATTGTAGGAACGAAGCTTCCGAACGGAGTGCCGCGGCCGGTAGTGAAGAGCACCATCTGGCAGCCCGATGAAGCCAGGGCGGTCGAGGCCACAAGGTCGTTGCCCGGAGCGCTCAGCAGGTTCAGACCCTTTACAGACAGCCTCTGGCCGTATTTGAGCACACCCCTGACGATGCTCTTTCCGCACTTCTGGGTGCAGCCCAGGGATTTCTCCTCCAGGGTCGAAATACCGCCCGCCTTGTTGCCCGGAGAAGGGTTTTCGTAAACAGGCTGGTTGTTCTTCATAAAGTAAGACTTGAAGTCGTTGATCAGGCTGACGGTCTTGTCGAAAGTGTCGCCGTCCTGGCAGCGGTTCATAAGGATGGTTTCGGCGCCGAACATCTCAGGCACCTCCGTGAGCACGGTTGTGCCTCCCTGGGCCACGAGCCAGTCGGATAGCATACCGAGCAGCGGATTGGCGGTAATGCCGCTCAAGCCGTCCGAGCCGCCGCACTTCAAGCCGATGCGAAGCTCGCTTGCAGGGACATCCTCCCTC
>JAEDLO010000138.1 GCA_016295245.1 Bacteroidales bacterium
ACAAGAGAGATAAGGGAATCGAAATGTTCAAGTTTCATATCCATTGGTATTTGTCTATTTATACCATCAGGATATGGTTTTATTACAAAAAAGTCCAGACTTTTTCGTCTGGGCTTCAATTATTTACGATGGATTTGGTGTAAACAGGTATATCGTTCCCAAAAAAAAACATATTTACGAGGAAATCTTCATTAATGAAAGGAATCATGGGCGCTCAAAGAGGGCACACAGAATAGAAAAAATCACCAAGGGCATTTCTTGCGAAACGCCCTTGGTAAGTGATTAATTTACGCAATTCTTTAATTTTCAGCGCATAAATGATTGATCATCAAATCAATATTCCTCTTCGTTGAAGAAGAAATCCTCTTTGGTAGGATAGTCCGGCCAGATATCTTCGATGGTCTCGTAGATCTCTCCTTCTTCGTCGAGTTCCTCGAGGTTTTCGATGACTTCCTCCGGGGCGCCGGATCTAACTGCGTAATCTATCAATTCTTCCTTTGTTGCCGGCCATGGTGCATCGTCCAGGCTGCTTGCAAGTTCAAGTGTCCAATACATATTCAAAATCAATTTAGGGCGCAAATATAAATAATTTGAACATAATTCAATTAACTTATATAGTTAATTCATCAATACTTAATTTCGGGACAAAATGTATGCCATCCTTCCGATAGTATGAAAGACTGTCATTCTGTCCAACAGTGACAAGCTGAACCGTCTCAGAAGGCTTTCCTATGGCAATGACAAGCAGAGGATCCAGAGGGAGCGAGAGCGCCTCCCTGAGCGCGGCGGCGTCGAAATTTCGGATGATCAGTCCGCCCAGGCCGAGCTCCACCGCCTTCAGGAGCATACTTTGGGCAGAGATGCCCAGGTCGATGTCGAGCACCGGGCTCTCAGCGGCGGTGGCGCAGACGATGATGAAGCTTTCCGGCTCCGTGCCCGGAAGGGGCAGATGAAGCTCCTTTAGCGCCGCACCCATCTTGACCAGGCGGAGGACCTTGTCGGCATCCTCCCCCTTTGTGACCAGGCGGAAACGCAGCCGCTGCGCGTTCATTCCCGAGGCGAGCAGCGTATTGACTCTGACGATGGTTTCAAGCTGACGGCGGTGCACCACATATTGCTTGTCATAGCCACGATAGCTGCGGTTGCGGCGCATAAGGCTCTCCAGGGACGGCCTGTTAGCAATAGTCCTGCGGGAAGAGGCGCCGCTGCCGAACACCTCATCGTATTTTTTCTCCAGATAGTTGTCTGCCATAAGGTAAATATAATGATTATTCCCCAAAAAATTGAGGGCGACCCTGCAGCCGCCCTCACATTACAATATCTTTCAAGATTTAGAAAGTGTACTTGACCATCATCTGGACGCGGTGGTTGGTAACCCAGTGGAGGTCTTTGGTTGCAAGTCCGAAATAAGGCTTGGTAAGGTCTATGCTGCCGTACTGCACGCTGGTAAGCTCATACTCCAGGCCGAGCTGGAACTTGCCGAGGTTGTAAAGGACAGTAGGAGTGAGTCTCCACATAGAGTTGAGATTGGCGAAGCTGTTCTTGCTGAAATAATAGCGGTCCATCAGTACTTCTTCCTTGGTGCCGAAATTCTTGACATATCCGCCGAAGAGGATTCCCTTGACCTTGCTACCGTATGCGAGGCTTACCCAGCTTGAAGAGTTTCTGCTTGGAGAGTAGTTCCAGTCGCCTGTTAAGTCGAAGCCCTCAGCCTTGACGCCGTAGCCTCCGTTTAGTCCGAAGTGCTCGCCTGACTGTGCGAAGATGGTCTTGGCCTTAACAGAGAAGAGGCCCTTGCTATACTGCAGATAAGCGAATGGAGAGAAGGTAGTGATGCGGTCGCTCACCTTCTTTGTAGCGCCTGCTGAAGTGCCGTTGTTGGTGTTGTAAACGCGAGGCTTGATGCTGAGCAGGTCAACACCGATGCGCGCTATGAGGCCATCCGCGCTCTTGTAGTTGAGGCCGAGGTAAATCTCAGGGGTGCGGCCGTACTTGATGTAGTCTGCCTTTGCACCGTTAGGGCCGGCAGAAGTGTACTGCATCTGCCAGATGGCGGCGGCTGTGAGGGAAAAGTCGTTGGAGAGCTTGAAGTCTGCTGAAACGAGCGGGGTGCGACTGAACGGGCCGAAAGGCGCTCCCGTATTGAGGGAGAAGACATCAGGCATATCGGCTGCCATAGGGTGCCAGGCCTGACCGATCTTCAGGGACACGGCATTCTT
>JAEDLO010000059.1 GCA_016295245.1 Bacteroidales bacterium
AAGTCAAATCGAGGGAGTAGGTGAAGTTTATGCTGCAAAGCTTGAGGCTGCAGGCATCAAGACAACTGACGATCTTCTCGCAAAGTGCGCCTGCCCTAAGGGCCGCGCCGCAGTTGAAGAGGAAACAGGCATCAACCACAAGCTTATTCTCAAGTGGACCAACCACGCTGACCTTATGCGCATCAACGGCATCGCCGGCCAGTTCGCAGAGCTTCTCGAGGCCGCAGGCGTTGATACCGTCAAGGAGTTCCGTCATCGTGTAGCCGCCAATCTTCAGCCTAAGCTTGTCGAAATCAACGATGCAAAGGGCCTTTGCAACAGGGTACCTGCAGTGTCTGAACTCGAGAAAATGATTGACCAGGCAAAAGAGCTTGAGATTGTAGTCAGCTACTAGCAAGAAAAATCAAATGTTTTCACGGGGAGACTGCAAAAGTCACCCCGTTTTTTCGTATATTGGACTATGAAAGCATTTTTACGCCAGGTCGTCGACCACTATCTGGATGAGCCGTATGGAATGGACGGGCTCGTCTTTGTATTCCCTAACCGCCGGTCGATAGCCTTCTTCAAGAAATATATCAAGGATGCCCTTGCCGAAAGGGGCTCCGGCAAGCCCGTGCTCGCACCTGTCCTGCTGCCTGTCAATGAGTTCTTCGAAAAACTCTCGGGTGAAACGTCAGCCGACCGCATCAGCCTTCTGCTGGAGCTTTATGACTGCTACACCAAACTGTACAAGAAGGCTGAGTCCCTGGATGACTTCATCTACTGGGGTGACGTGATTCTGAGTGATTTCAATGACATAGACAAGTATATGGTTAATGCCCGCGGGCTTTACACCAACCTCAAAGACTACCGTTCCATCGAGGCAAACTATGACTTTCTGACGGACCGTCAGAAGGAGGCCATTGAGCGCCTTGTGGACCACTTCCGCCAGCCTTCGCAGGAGGAACAGGCGCGCGGCCGCGACGCCCAGGGCAACTTCTACCTGCTCTGGCAGCTGCTTTACCCTCTGTACGAAAGCTTCCGCGAGCGCCTCAGGAGCGAGGGCCAGGGCTATGAGGGTATGATATATCGCGATCTTGCGGAGCGCGAAGGCGACTTTCTGCCGCTGCTCCAGCAACTTGACCCTATGTTCAAGGGCTGCGTCTTTGTGGGGCTGAACGCCTTGAGCCGCAGTGAGGCGACAGTGATGGAAAAGCTTGGAAGAGAGGGACTTGCGCAGTATTGCTGGGATTATAGTGAGGCAAGAAGTCTGTCGCCTCGCTCTTTGTCAGCGAAAACCTCAAACGCTTCCCCCAGGCCTTCCAGCCCCAAATCGGAGGCGTTGCGCTTCCTTCGAAAGACGGCAATGCCCGCTTCCACTTTGTCGGCGTGCCTTCCGCAACCGGGCAGGCGCGCATCTTGAGGCAGATCCTCTCGCGCGTGAGCAGCGAAGAGCGGGGCCTCGACTTCTCCATTGTCCTGCCTGACGAGAGCTTCCTGATGTCCACGCTCAGCTGCATCCCTGAGGAGGTGGACGCCGTCAACGTGACTATGGGCTACCCCCTCGCCGCAAGCGAGTGGAATGCGATGATGCGCTCCATCCTCGCCGCCCAGCTGAGTGTGCGCAAGGGCGAGGCCTTCTACCGCCGTGCCGTTTACGAAGTCTTCTCGAACTCCATCTTCAAGGCCGTCCTGAGTAAAGAGGAGGCCGACCTGTGCGGGCAGATTCGCAAGGAGCAGAAGATTTACATCCCTTCGGGCGACTTCGCCTCGGGGGAGCTGACCGCGCTGGTGTTCACGCCCGCGATGGAGAGCCTCACGGCGCTCGACCCGGAGGGGAATGCAAGCCGTTGCGCGCGCCTCGCCGAGTACCTCAAGGCGGTCTGCCACAGCATTGCGCGCAGGCTCAATCCTGAAACCGACAGCCTCCAGCTGGAGTGCGCGCTTAAATACTACAGCTGCGTCAACCGCCTCGCCGCGCTGCGCCTGCCCATACTCCCGAAGACCTTCATTCACCTCGTGGAGCAGCTCGTGGCGGGGATGAGCGTGCCGTTCGAGGGCGAGCCTCTCGGCGGAATGCAGCTGATGGGCCCGCTGGAAACCAGGGCGCTCGACTTCAAGCACATAGTCATCCTCAATGCCAACGAAGGCGTCTTCCCGCGCCGCAGTGCGGGTTCGTCCTTCATCCCTCCGGAGCTGCGCCGCGCCTTCGAATTGCCGACTTACGAGTACAAGGACGGTGTCTGGGCATACTATTTCTACCGTATGGTCGCGCGAGCCGAGGACGTATGGATGGTGTACGATTCGCGCCAGGAGGCGAGCGGAGGCGGGGAGCCGAGCCGCTTCATCAGCCAGCTCAAGTATATGTACGGACAGCAATGCAGCTACGAAGAGCTCGTGGCTGATTCACAGTTGTGCGACACCTCAGTGCCCGACGAGATTCCCAAGACAGCGGAGGACATAGACCTGATCTTCTCCAAGCCGTTCTCTGCCAGCAAGATACAGAGCTACGTCAAATGTCCGGCCAAGTTCTACTACCAGGTCGTCTGCGGCCTCAAGGACGAGGACGAACTCAGCGACAACCTTGACGCAAGGCTCCTTGGCGACCTCTGTCACCACACCCTCTGCCTGGCCTACACCAACCCTCAGGCCCTCGAGGGTACAGAGGACTTCGAGACCCTCACGAGAAAATTTGAATTTAAGCCTCACGATATTACGGCTGAGTATCTCGACAGCCTGCTCTCTGAGGCGGGAAAGCAGCTGCTGCGCAAGAGGATCAATGCCGAAATCTGCTGCCTGCTGCGCTGCCCGGAGGTAAGCGGGCGCAACCTCGTCTATGCCGAGGTGGCCCTCGAATACATCGCAAAGGTTCTGGAGACGGACAGGAAGAAACTCCTCTCGCGTGCTTCCTTCCGTATCGTCGCCCTCGAAATGCCTTGCAATTGTCAGATTTGCGGCGAGAACTTCACCGGCTTCATCGACAGGCTCGATATGTTTGAGGACGGAGTCCTGAGAGTCGTCGATTACAAGACCGGAAAAGACAGCCAGCTTGCCCTGGCAGCCGAAAACAGCCCCGAAAAGTTCTTCGACGACAGCGGCAAATCTTCCGACTACAAGACTGCATTCCAGTTTTTCGTCTATGACAGGATGCTCGAACAGCAGTCTCTAAAGGATGGACCTGAGTTCAGCGAAGTTCGCAATGCGATGTACTCGATGAAGGACATTTTTACCGAAGAGATTGTGGATAATCCTGAGATTCAAATAGTTAATGATGGAATGAAGGAGAAGCTGACAAAAATCTTCGAAGAACTGAGGAACCCTGAAAAGGGTTTCGTCAGGAACACTCACGTGTACAAACAGTGCGATTATTGCAACTTTATCAACATCTGCGGCAACACCGCGAAGCAGGAGGATAAGCTATGATTGAAATACACAACAAAGGCGGAATCGAAATAATGAAGGCTTCGGCCGGTTCCGGAAAAACCTTCTCCCTTACCAGGGAGTATATCCGGCTCCTGCTCTCGCATCGCGACGACCAGTACCCCGCCCACAGCAAGATACTCGCAGTGACCTTCACCAACAAGGCTACGGCCGAGATGAAGGCGCGCATCATCAGCGAACTGAATGTCCTTTCAGAAAATCCTTCAAATTCAGGCTACAGGGATTATCTGATGGAATGCTGCTCCTTCGGGTCCGAACAGCAGCTCCAGAAGGCATCCAGAAAGGCCCTTGATGCAATTCTTGACGACTACAGCTCGTTCTCCGTCAGCACGATTGACTCATTCTTCCAGCAGACCTTGCGTGCCTTCTCGCGGGAGATAGGCCAGTTTGCCGATTACAAGATCGAACTTGAGAAAGACCCTCTTGTAAGCGAGTCGGTGGACAGGGTGCTGGATGCGCTCTCGAACGGAAACGGAGACCTGCTTGAATGGCTCAAGAACAAAACCATCGAAAGTATCAAGCTTGGAAAAAGGCAAAGTCTCGAATCGGATATACAACTCTTCGCAAAAGGTTATCTGTCACCTTCTTACATCGCCCATCTGAAAGAATGCGGAGTGGATTTGGAGGAGGTTTTCTCCGACGAAAACATCAAGAAACTGGACGAGATTTGCCGGGAAGAGCAGAGGAATTACAATGAGGGTATAGTGGCTGCGGCAACGGAACTCAAAGACTTGATTGACAGCTTTTCGTTCAGTTCTGAGGCCTCTGCCACCATAGTAAGGCAAATTGATGACATCATTTCCAGGAAGAAGGAACTCACGGATATAAATAAATGCTTGTCTTCTGCGACTTGGAAAAAGGCTTACGAAGACCCGTCAAAAGTATTCAAGGCCAAGGCGGCAAGGCAGCTCGGCGAGTCGGACAAGTCCGCTCTGGGAGAGAAACTTGCGGCTCTTAGGCAGTATTCGGGCACAAGATACAAGTTCCGTCGCTCGGTTGATCTAATCTGGAGCCAGGTCTATGTTCTCAAACTTGCGGGAGCGCTGCGAAGCGAGTTCAATCAGCTTCTCAAGGAGAAGAACGTGCTGAGCATAGACGACACTAATAATATTTTGAGCGAGATTATCGCCGGCTCCGACGTGCCTTTCATTTACGAAAAGACAGGCAACCGCTACAAGCATTTCCTGCTCGACGAGTTCCAGGACACCAACCGCATCCAGTGGGACAACTTCAAGCCGCTCATCTCCAACAGCGTTGCCGAAGGCTGCTACAATCTGGTAGTGGGCGATGTCAAACAGAGCATCTACCGCTGGAGGGATGCCGACTGGCACATCCTCTCCGAGAATATCGGCGAAGAATTCAAGGGCAGCATCTTTGATAATCCGCTCAAGGAAAATTACCGAAGCGCGCCGGAGATAGTCAATTTCAACAATGACTTCTATAAGTTTATCTCCGAAAAAATGTCTGAAATTGAGGGCTTTGCGGAAATTAAAACCCTCTACTCCGACGTTTCCCAGATTTGCAAGAAAGAAGATTTGAAAGGGGAGGTGCGAATAAGTGCCTGCTCGGCAGAAGAACTTGTGAACAGGACAGTCACGGCTGTCAGGGAGGCCCTGGGCAAGGGCTTCCGCTACAAAGACATAGGCATTCTGGTCAGGACAAATTCCGAGGGCTCACAAATGGCAACGGGACTTATCCAGGCCGGTATCCCCGTGATTACCAATGATTCCCTGAATATTTCCAGCTCCATTGCGGTGCGCAAGGTGGTATCCGCACTGAACAAAATCGACAATCCTTCCGATCTGACAGGCTGCTTCCTTGCCCAGGGTATGGATATCGAAAAGGCCGCCGCTTCGCGCTGCCTCGTGGAGATGGCCGAGTGCCTCTTCTCGCAGCTGGATGGCGAAAGGCTCAAGGAGGAAACCCTGTACATCCTGGCCTTCATAGACCTGCTGAGGGACTATTCCGCCAACAATGGGGACTCCCTTCACGGCTTCCTTCAGTACTGGAAGGAGAGTTGTATGGGAAAGAGCATAGCCTCGCCAAGCGACAGCGACGCCGTGACGGTAATTACCATCCACAAGTGCAAGGGCCTGGCCTATCCTTGCGTAATCCACCCTATCCGCAAGGACAACAGCCTCTATCGCTCAAAGGGAGTCAAGAGTTGGGAGATGCCGCAAACGGAAGGCACGCCGCTGGAGCAATGCAGCAATGCCCTTTATAACGTAAACCTTTCGGGCGAGTCAGAAAACACCCTTTTTGAGGAGAACTACCGCAGGGAACTCAAGCTCTCCTATATCGACGAGTTGAACACCTTATACGTAGCCACCACCAGGGCGCGCTCTTTCCTTCATCTTATCTGCCCTTTAAGCAAAAAGCAGAAATCATTGATTCCAGACGTTCCGGATGCCGGAAAGGACTTGGGAAGTCTTGCAAAGTGCCTGTCTCTCTACCTTGCAAATTGCGACAAGTTCACCAAACTGGAGTCCGATGAGGCGGAAGGGGAGCATGATGAGGTTTTTGAAGAATACTCTTACGGCGAGCTGAGTGAATACCTGCCGAAGATTGAGCCTTCGATGAAAAAGATTCCTCTCGAGTTCACCGGGCGCAATCCGGACGCCGAGCTGCGTGCCCGCATCAGGATATCCAATGACGCTTCGGATTTCTTCCACTTCGAGGAGGGCGAACATTCGCCCAGAAAGAAGGGAACAGTCTATCATTCAATACTCCAGAACACCCTCAGCGCCGAGGGCCTGCAGGTGGGTGTGGACAGCGCGGTCAAGTCCGGCCTGCTGGATGAGGCGGAGCGCGAAAGTACGATTAAGATGCTTCAGGCTGCCCTTCAGAGCGTAGCCGAGCGCCACTGGTTCGAGCCTTCGGGCAAGGGGCGCAGAGTCATCGACGAGCGCGATATCATCACCGCCGGACGCTCTTCAAACAAGCGTCCCGACAGGGTCATCGTCACTGCGGACGGTGTGGAGATAATTGACTACAAGTTCGGAAATCCCGAGCCTTCCCACAGGCGCCAGGTCGAGAGTTATATGAACCTCTACAGGGCTATGGGCTACAAAAACGTCAAGGGCTTCATCTGGTATGTTTCCCAAGGCGAGATTCAAGAAGTGAACGCAGACGCTGTCTTATTTTGAATGAGGTTGAAATCATCGCCGGAAGCAGGAAGATGACCACCACGACTGCGGCAAGGGTGCCTATTGACAGGCTGGTCACGATAGGGGATACCATCGCATCCTTGATGGCTACTCCGATGATGCCCGGGACGATAATCATTATCAGACCCGAGGTAAGGATGGTCGGAGTCGCCCTCTTGTAGGCCTTGCGCAAGCTGCCGGTTTCCCGGTAGTAGTTGGTGAAGAGGATGCCGTAGTCGATGGTAGAGCCCATCAGGATACTTTGGACGATGAGGTAGGCGAGGTAGAGATAGGTCCTGCCTCCGAAGCCGCTCGCGCAGACATTCACATACACTGCCGTCATCACCGACATCACAAGGAAGAAGGCAATCAGCGGCGAACGGAAGGTAAGCGCGACTACAAGGAAGATGGCCAGCACGGTCAGGATGGTCACGAACTTGAGCTGGGCGTTGAACCCGCTTCTCATCTCTTCATACATCACGGATTCGCCGACAAGGCAATAGTCCTGTTCGAGTTCTTGGCTGAACAGCTCACTGATGCGCCCAACGAAGGCGCTGGTCTCCTCGGATTCGCCGGGATAGTCGCTGACTATCAGGGCGAGGGAGTGGTCTTCGCCGTGCAGCTGGGCAAGGCCCTCCTCCATTTCGGTCTTGGCGCTTTTGAGCTCGTCGAGAAGATTCTCCGGAATCATCGCAACCAGTTGAGGGTCAGAGAGCATCTCACCCGTAAGGAAGTCCATCAGTTCGGAGAGTGAGACCTTCCAGGATGGATCGTAGTTGTGGGTGGAGCCGTAGAAGTTGTAGATGAGTTTCATCGCCGGAGCCGGGATGTCCTCGCCCAGGCGTCGGATCTGCACGCTCATCTGCTCTGCGCTGAGCTTCAAGCCCGGGTCGAGCAGCTCCATCAGCACGAGAAGGCGCGGGTCGTCGTTTTCCTCCTCAAATGCATCGAGGGCAGCTTGTTCGCTTTGTGTTGCCTGTCCTGCGAGGGACGGCTGCCCGGAGCTCGCTTGCGAGGTCTCCGCGCTTTTCGCCGGCGGGGCGATGCTCAGGCTGTCCTGCGTCTCGAAGCATTCCTGGCCGGTAGAGGCCTTGGACTCGCCGCTTGCGTGGGTGTCTGATTTGGCTTCAGGATAAAAGCCCGCGTCCGGCAACTCCGATGAGAGCGGCAGCGGTTCAAGCTGGAAGGCGCGGTAGATCGCGTCAAGCTCGCTGATGGGTAACTTTTCGCCTCTGTCGGCAAGGTCCATCAGCTTCTTTCGCAGTTCGAGGCCCTCCTTCTGCTCCTTGCTCACGAACGCGGCCAGGGCCTTGCGTTTGAAGAGGTCTTCCGAGAGGAAGTGGACGAAGCGCAGCGGGGACATCGTCTTGGCACCGCCGCTGAAGGAGAAGACCATCCTGGTCTGGTAGGCCGATGAGCCGAGGAACTGCGAGAGCTGCTTCTGGTCCATCTCTGTTCGGATTTTGTCGGCATCGCTCAGGTCGCGCAGCCTCAGGCTCTCGTGGTGGGGGTTGAGCTCCGCCTGGCGGCGCATATATTCGCCCACGCCCATCCTTTCGTCATCTGCCTGCGGACCATGAGGCTGCGCTTCGAGTTCGAAGCCTGGAGTCGAGGCGTTTGTGGCAGGGATGCCTGGGGTCGGGGAGGTGACGTTCTGCTGCGGGGATAGCGGGACGTTCTGCTGCGGGGAGGTCAGATCCTTCAGGAGGCGAATTTCTTCGCGCATCTGCTCGTCGATGAAGCCGGAAATCAGCCCGTCCGACTCCGCCTGCTCCGCGAGGAATCCCGCGAACTCGCTGAAACTCAGCTTTATAGGCTCGCACTCGCGGCTGCGGACGCTATAGCAGGCAAGACGTATGGTCTCTTCGTTCATCTGAGCGGCGCGCTCGGGGGCGAGGGTTGCCAGGAGCATTTCCAACTCGTTGACGTCAAGCTGCTTGAGCATCAGACTCGGATAGGAGAGGGTGGTCTGGACGTGAGGGTCGCCTTTCAGCGTGTCCATAAGACCGATGATCTGCTGCTCGTCGCGGTTGTCATAGACGGCGATGATGCTGTTGGCCTTGGGGAATACTTCGTCTATTGGGGAGACGTAATCTGTTGAGAATGAGATTTTTGTATTGTAATGGAGAATGAAGGCGGCGGCGAAGAGGGCCAGGAAGGCGATGGATATCGGGATGCGGTGCTTCTCGCTCATCCGGGCTATCCCGTCTGTCGGCAGGATAGGAACAGGCTTGCCGCTGCGTTCGATTCCCTTGTCGAAGATGACAAGCAGTCCGGGTAGGGCGGAGTAGGTGAACAGCAGGCTGCACAATACGCCCTTGGCGAGCACGATGCCCAGGTCTGCGCCGATTTTCAGGCTCATAAAGCAGAGCATCAGCAGGCCGATTACAGTAGTGCAGGAACTGCTGAGCACAGGCCTGAAGGACTTGCGGATGGCGCGGCGTATAGCGACTTCCTTGTCGTGGTTGTGGCTCTTTTCCTGGCGGTAGCGGTTCATCAGGATGACGGAGTAGTCAATCGAGAGCACCAGCTGGAGGATGGCGGCGATGGAATTGGTGGTGATGGAAACGCTTTCGAGGAAGGCATTAGTGCCCATATTGACGATCACGGCCATCCCCGTCGCAATCATCAGCAGGACAGGCTCCAGCCAGGATTTTGTCATCACCAGCAGGATGACCACGAGGATGATGATGCCGATGATGAGTATCAGGGGGTTGGGAGTTGCGCCGTCTAGCGAGGTCCCTATCACCGTGTCTTTTGAGAAGTCCTTGGCGAGTTCTTTCGCGAGGGCTTTGAGATCGGTGCCGGGCACAACGCCCAGTTCCAGCAAGGTGTAGCCGCCTTCCGGGCTGGCGGTCGGGGTGCTATTGTGGGAATCGCCTTCCGGGCTGGCGGTCAGGGTGCTGCTGTGGGAGTCGCTGACGCTGATTACCTCTGGTCTTTCGAGAAGGGAGGCTCTGACTTTGGCGCAGCTTGCGCTGTCGAGTCTTCCGGTCATTATGCGCACGCTGCCGACCGAGGCAGGGGAGAGGCCGAATTCATCCTGAATGATTTCCAGACCCTGACGCATCTGCGAGCCGTCCGGCAGGTACTTGGTCATATCACTGTTGACGTTGACCTTGAAGATCAGGACGCTGCAGAGTATGGTGGCCGCTATTGAGATGTAAAGGGATAGCTTTGGTTTCATTTTGTTGTCTGTGACTCGAGAAATTCGGCAAAGATTCTGGCCGAGCTTGCTACCATACGCGCGCAAGGGCGAACCTTGTAGTATTCTGCGTTGCGCTCATCGGGCTCCGGGGTGGTGTCGCCGGCTGCCTTCTTCTGGGCGGCGATGCCAAGAAGTTCGGAGCAGATGATCGAAGCGTTCCTCTCCTTGAAGGTGGCAAGCAGCTGCTGCACAAGCTTGTAGCATTCAGCTTTTCCGGCAGGGTCGTCGCCCTTGGTCTGGCCCTGGTGCAGGCCAGCGAGGATTACGAGGGCGGATGCTGCTCCGCAAATCAGCCTCATCCTGCCCACGCCGCCGCCGAAGCCGGCGCTGATCCGTAGGGCCATCGTCCTGTCCAGACCATAAAGATCGCAGAACGCCGCAACCACACTCTGGCAGCAACCGTAGCCCTCCTTGAAATTGTCGATTGCCTGTTGTATTCTCTTTTCTGATGATTCAGTCATTACGTTTCAATTTAAACTTCAAAGATACTAAATTATAAACAGATTTGGAATTTGAGGCAATTTGTGATAATTCAGACTATTGAGAAATAGCGGGGGACTGTGTGG
>JAEDLO010000139.1 GCA_016295245.1 Bacteroidales bacterium
TAAAAGAATTAACGCTCTCGATTCTTGTTTCTCGGTACTTGCTTGTACTTTCCTTTCAATATTTTCAATGAACTTTCTATTTGTTGTCCTCTCTTCTCGGAAAGGGATTGCAAAGATATAGTTCTTTTTTGAACCTGCAAAATTTTTTTGAATTTTTTCCTCATTTTTTTGCCAAAGCCACCATTAGGGCATATATTTGTCCCTTGGAAATGGAAGGCAAAGTATCACTCTGGCGCCTTTTCGGAGTCTTCTCCAAGATCGGAGCCTTCACTATCGGCGGCGGTTACGCAATGATTCCGGTGGTAGGCAGGGAGATGACCGACAGAGGCTGGATGAGGGAGGATGAGTTCGAGGATGTAGTTGTCCTCGCGCAGTCCGCCCCAGGCCTGCTTGCCGTCAATATGGCCATATATGCGGGCTACCGCCTTCGCGGCACTCGCGGCAGCATCGTGGCGACCCTGGGCGCAGTCCTGCCGTCGTTCCTGGCCATCATCCTTATTGCGGGCGTGCTCGCGAACTTCAAGGATAACGAGGTGGTGCGCCGTATCTTCCAAGGCGTGCGTCCGACGGTAATCGCTCTTATTCTCGTGCCGGCAATACGCCTGGCAAGGCGCGGCAACAAGACGTGGTGGATGTGGGCCCTGACGATACTGACCATCGCGCTTGTCGCCTTCCTCAAGTTTTCGCCGCTTTGGATAATCATTGCCGTTATGGCGCTCAGTGCCGGCGTCACGCTTCTGGCGGAGGGGAAGAAGAGATGATTTTCGTGGAGCTGTTCATAACCTTCTTCCTGATCGGCGCCCTGAATTTCGGAGGCGGCGGGGCGATGCTCCCCCTCATTCAGACGCAGGTGGTCAATGTCCACGCGTGGATCAGCGAAAGCGAATTCACCGACATCATCGCCATCTCGCAGATGACTCCGGGGCCTATGGGCATCAATTGCGCCACCTATGTCGGCTTCGAGGTGGGCGGAGTGGCAGGCAGCCTCGTGGCGACCTTCGCGCTGGTGTTGCCGTCCTTCCTGTTGTTTTTCGCGCTGGTGAAGATAATTGACCGCTTCGGCACCCACCCCGTGTACCTTGGCATAATGAAGGGGCTCAAACCCTGCGTCGCCGGTATGATAGCCGCGGCGGCCCTGATGTTCATCTTCCACATCGACCTTACGCCGCAGTCACTGGACATCAGCGTGATCGGGGAGAACTTCCCCGACTGGAAGGCCTGGGCGCTGGGAGCAACGAGCCTGATATTGTCTCTTGCCACCAAAATCTCCCCTCTCTATCTGATTATTGCCTCTGGAGTGATAGGTCTTATTATATTTTAGTAGGAAAAGTCTTGGTATTTCCTTATCTTTGATGTTTGGAAAAACCACACTAAGACAATTCTAATACCTATCACATAATGGCAAACGTAGTAATTATGCCCAAGCAAGGGCAATCAGTAGAAAGCTGCATTGTCACCGAGTTCAAAAAGAAACCGGGAGACAAAGTCGCAGTAGGAGACATCCTTTTCAGTTATGAAACCGACAAAGCTTCTTTTGACGAGGAAGCGAAGGTAGAAGGCACGGTCCTCGCGTGCTTCTTCCAGGACAATGACGAGATTCCTGTCCTGACCAACGTGATGGTTATCGGCAATCCGGGCGAGTCCTTCGAGGAATTCGCCCCTTCAGGAGCAGCCCCTGCAGCAAGCGAGGCGCCGGCAGCAAGCCCTGAAGCGGCTCATGCCAAGGAGGAAGCCCCTGAGGCAGCGCCGGCGGCAGCCCCTGCAGCGGAAGCGGTAGCCAATGCACCGGTTTCACCGAGAGCCAGGAACCTCGCAGCGCAGAAGGGCGTCAACACCGACGCTATTGCGGGCAGCGGCCCTCACGGACGCATCATCGAAAGAGACGTTGTGGCAGCAGCTGCCGCCCAGGGCCCTCTGACCGGCCTTGCAAAGGCTATGATGGCCGAAGGCGGTAAGGTTGCGGGCGCAGGCAGCGGCCTTGCAGGCGCAGTCAAGGGCTCAGACCTCAAGGTATGGCAGGCAAACCACAGCGAGAACCTCCCTGGCGAGGGCGAGGAGTTCAAGATTGTCAAGATGAGCAATATGCGCAAGCTCATCGCCAAGTCGATGTACAACTCCCTCCAGA
>JAEDLO010000060.1 GCA_016295245.1 Bacteroidales bacterium
CCTCTCTCGCCTCCCACGCCTCGCAGAGGCTAGCTGCTGCCGCATTGCTGCGCATCCGCTCTACTGCAAAGAGGGGCCTACGAGCAAAGCGCAGTGGGAGGGATGGAGCGAAGCGAAAGGTCTCCGGAGGAGAGCAGCCGGCGCGCGGAGGCAATAGATTATGAACGGAGGCAATAGAATATTAAAAAAGAGGATGGCCTCAAAGTCACAATGACTTTTTGGTCACCCTCTTCTTGAGTATTGATTGACAATTATCTACTAATAGCCAGGGTTCTGGATAGCATCCTTCTCCTCCTTGGTCAGTGAGCGGCCATCACGACGGAGAACGTCGAGGTAGCTCTGAGGAATTGGACGGAGAACGTGGTGATCCTTGATGTTTGCGGCAGCCTCTGAGTTGAATGCCTTTGCTCTGGCGAGGAGAGTGCAGGTTCTTGCGAGGTCCTCCCATCTTACGAGCTCAAGAGACATCTCACGGCTCTTCTCGTTGAGAAGGAAGCACAGAGCCACGTCGTATGGAGAAGAGAGACCGAGCTTGTTGACAATCTCCTGGTCCTCCTTAGGGAGGTTGCTCAGAACGTTGATGTCACCCTTGAGCTTGAGGCTTGAAGCGTCTGCGTCAAGTGAGCCAACAGGAAGATTGTTAGACTCGTAGTAAGAGCTTCTGTTGCAGTATGAGCTGATGCCAGGGAGCTGGGCACCTGCCTGGATAGATGTGTACCAGGCCTGACCACCGTCAACGTGCTCCTCACGGTCTTCGTTGGCTTTCCAGGCAGCGCGGTCGCGGATGGTCTGCAGGTCAGCGGTTGCTTTTGCATAATCACCCTTTCTGAGGTAAGCCTCTGCCCTGAAGAAGTAATCCTCAGCAGAGCGTGCAAGGATACCGTCACGGAAGCAGTGTGAGTCAGCAACGCTCTCGCGGCTACCGTCAACATACTTGGTGTTCATAGGATAGTACTTGAAACCGTTGTTGTTGGCAGTCTTCTCCATAGGAACGTCATAACGGGTAGCACCCTTAGGGAAGAACACGAAGGTATTGCCGACGATTCTGTCAAGCTCGGCATCCTTCACGAATTCAGTCTTGCCACTGCCGACGTAGTCGTATCTTACCTTCTCGAAGCGGTCGTCGCCAGGCTGGTTGACGATGTACATCAATGAGCGGTCCTTACCTGCCTCGAAACCATTCTGAGCTGCGGTCTTTGAGTTCATGTTCAGCTTGGTACGGAAACTCTTCCAGAAGCGTGAGTCGTTCACGAGGTCATACTGGTAGATGGTGTAGTAGGTTGTACGGAGACGGTTGTACTCACGTCCGCCAGGCACGTCACGGAACATACCGGTAAGGTCACGATACTGAGAAGTGGTGTAGAAATACATACATCCGCCGACATTCCAGGTAGAAGCATCAGAGGTGAACTGTGCTGCGAGAACGATCTCAGGATTGCTCTCTGCTGCGCAGTCAGGCTCGGTGTAATCCCAAAGGTCCTTGTAGTTGGTTGCGAGCGGGTGACGGTTGATCACGTAGGTAGAAAGCTCGATAACCTTGTCAAGGTCAGCAGAAACAGTTGCTGAGTTCCAAGACTTATTGACCTCAGAAGCCCTTGAAAGATAAGCTTTTGCAAGGAAGTGAGCTGCAGCGGACTTTGTGAGTTTGCCCTGTGCGGATGCGTTCTCAGGAAGCATCTTGTAAGCATTCTCGAGATCGGAGATGACAACGTCGTATACTTCCTTTGCAGTTGCCCTTTCGAACTCGAAAGAAACGCTGGTAGAAGGCTCAAGCTTGATAGGCACACCACCGTACTGGCTAACGAGGTGGAAGTAGTGGAGACCTCTGATGAAGTATCCGGTACCGCCGACTTCGTCAGTCTTGCTGCCGGTATATTTGCCTGACTCGATACCCTGGATGAGGATATTGGCCTGGTTGATACCGGTGTACATAAAGTTCCATACGGTCTCAGCCTTGGCGGTGTTGCTGTTGACGGTTGCTACGGAAGGCGACAGGGATGAGCCATAGTCGTTCCACATACCGTTTGACGCATCTGCACCGACTGTGTACTCGTCGGTACCATAGTTGAGGGTACTGTAAGCCGCTTCGTTGCAGAAGTACCAGCGGAGGTAGTCGTAGATACCCACGCTCAGGGACTCGAGACCTTCGTTGGTCTCGAAGTAGTCAGTACTCAAAGAAGTGGTCAACTCCTCCTTGAGAAAGTCTTTGCTGCAGGAATTGAATACCGGAACGGCGATTCCGAGCACAAGAACTGACGCTATTATTGATTTAATGCTTTTCATTTTGATTTCCTTGATTAGAATGTGATGTTAGCTCCGAAAGTCACACCTCTGTTGAAGTACATCTGGTTGGTATCCATATCACGTACTTCGCTGCCGTTGAAGAGGTTGCCGAGGTTCTTGGCCTGCAGATAGAGTCTGAGGTTGCTGATTGAGGTACCCTTGAGCATTGAAGAAGGGAAGGTGTAAGACAGAGAGATGTTGCGTACCTTGAGGTATGAGCGGTCAGCGATATCGACGATCTGATAGTAGATATCCTTACCTGCCTCGTCATAGATAGGCTTGGTGTACTTGGCATCAGTATTCTGCTCGGTCCAGTAGTCATACTTGCGGACATTGTAGCGTCCACCTACCCAAGGAGCATCACCCCAGTCAATGTAGCCGAAGCGGCCGTAGAGCTGAACATCGAGGCTCCAGTTCTTATATGCTACACCGGTGTTGATACCCATAGTCCAGAGAGGCATTGTATTGCCAAGAATCACGCGGTCGTAAGCATCGATCTTGTGATCTCCGTTCTGGTCCTTAGGTCTTGCCATACCAGGCTCGAAATGGTTGCCGTTTGCATTGAACTTAGCCATTTCTTCTGCGTCAGATGCCTGCCACAGACCGAGTGACTCGTAAGAGTAAATCACACCGATAGGCTGGCCGATGAACCAGTTGTTGTTGATATCGTCCTCGAGGCCGTTTGAAAGCTCGACGATCTTGCTCTTGGTGTATGCGGCGTTGATGTTCACGCTCCACTCCCAATCCCTGGTCTTTACAGGAATGAGGTTGAGGGTGATATCGAAACCGAAGTTCTCAGACTTACCAATATTGTTGTAAGTAGTGGTGTAACCGATGAGGGCAGGAAGTGACTGCTTCATCAAGAGGCCGTTGGTGTATGACTTATAGATATCGAACACACCGCTTACGCGACCGCCGAAGAAACCGAAGTCGATACCGGCATTGTACTGAGTGGTCTTCTCCCAGGTGAGTTCCTTGTTGGCCATAGGAAGATCACGAACGCTTGAAGCCATAAGCATAGGGTCATAGCCTACATAGCCCTGGGTAGCAGCGCTTCCGAAAGGATAGTAGAGACCTGCGATAGCACCCTTGGTCTTGTAAGGATCGATGGCTGCGTTACCGGTGATACCGTAACCTACGCGCAACTTGAGCTGATCGAGCCAAGAGACATTCTCCATAAAGCTCTCCTTGTCGATTCTCCAACCCAAAGCCACTGACGGGAAGGTTGCCCACTTGTGACCTTCAGCAAGCTGTGAAGCACCGTCGGCACGTACACTGGCAGTAATCATATAGCGGTCTGCGAATGAATAGTTCACGCGGGCCATATATGACTCCATCTGGCTCTGTACGAGGGAGGTAGAGTATTTACGGAGGGCAGCGACTGAACCCATGTTGTTCCAGAGAGCACCTGGAATAGGAAGGTTCTCAGCGTCCATTGACATATCACGGTAGTCATAAGCCGAAGCGGTCTGGAGGAGGGTAACGCCTACAGTATGCTTGCCGAAGCTGCGGTTGTAGTAGATAAGGTTATCAAGAGTCCAAGAGAACTTCTGGGTCTTGGTGTTGAGTGCATAGTTTGCACCTGCACGGTTGAAGCTCTTTGCGTCAACGAAGAGACCTCTGTCAGCGAAGGTGAAATCAGGACCGAAGTTGAAGCGGTATGACAGACCCTCAAGAGGCTTCCACATCTTGCCGAAATCAAGCTGGAGGTACATAGCGCCTGTTACGCGGAGAGTCTTGCGGATATCAGTCTGGTAGTCCCACTCGCCTACAGGGTTCTTTACGCGGTCATCACCGCCCGGGAACTCGATACGGTTGCCGTTGTCATCGTAAGGCACCGCATAAGGGTAGTTCTGGGTAGCAACACCATAAACGGATGCCTGGCTACCGCCCTGGAAGTTACCAGCACCTGAAAGACCGTAGTTCTGGATGCTGTAAGTAGCGTTGATATTTGTTCCGAGCTTGAGCCACTTTGCAGGAGTGAAGTCGTTGTTTGCCTTCACGGTGAACCTTTCGTAGCCCTGACCGCGCATAGTACCGTCATTCTTGAGGTAACCCAGAGACATATAGCTCTGAAGTTTGTCGGTACCGCCTGATACGCTCACGGTGTGCTCCTGGGTAACGGCAGGCTTGAGGATGATGCTCATCCAGTCGGTTGTTTCAACCTTGCTTCCGTCCCAAGTGGTCTTGTCTGCAGACCAACCCTTTGCGATGTTTCTCCAAGCATATGGATCAGCGCCACCGTTGAAGATGCGGTAGTCGTTGTCATAGGTAGGAGATGTTGGGCTAGGGTATGAGTTAGGGTTGAGGTTGTAGTAAGCATTACGTCTCCAGTCGATGTACTCTCCTGAAGTCATCCAGGTAGCGTTGTCAACGAGTTTCTCGACAGTCACTGAGCCTGCGTAGCTTACGTTCAGAGTGCCTTCCTTACCCTTCTTGGTGGTAACGAGAACGACACCGTTGGCACCTCTTGAACCGTAAATTGCAGTTGCAGATGCATCCTTAAGGACTTCGATAGACTCGATATCGTTAGGGTTGAATGACTCGAGACCGCCGTTGAGCATAGGAATACCGTCAACTACATAAAGAGGGTTGCTGGATGCATTGAGGGATCTCTGACCACGGATGTAAACGGCTCCGACCTCACCAGGACGCTCGCTTGTGCGGATATCCACACCGGCTGCACGACCCTGAAGGGCTTCGAAAACGTTGTTGGTTGGTCTTGAAACGAGGTCCTCAGCCTTTACGCTGACCATTGCACCAGTCACGTCAGACTTCTTCATTGTACCGTATCCGACAACCACTGTCTCTTCAAGCATGAGGGAGTCGTCCTCAAGGACAACGGTCATACCTGCAGAAGCAGAGACTACCTTTGTGGTGTAGCCGATGCAGGATACTTCAAGGTTTGTTCCGGGTGCTACTCGAATCTCGAACTTTCCGTCAAGGTCGGTGCTGGCACCATTGCTGGTACTGCCCTGCTCAACGACGAAAGCGCCGATGATAGCTTCACCCTTTGAATCGATGACTCTTCCGGAGATGCCAGAGGCATTCTGAGCAAGAGCCTGGTTACCGGCAAAGGCGGCAACGAAAGCCACTAATGTAATGACTACAAGTGACTTGAATGAAAATGTTGATTTCATCAGGTTATTGGATTAATAATGTTGTGGTTTTAATATGGGGGCAAAGATAATAAAAAAAACCACTTATATGCCACTTAGGGGGGGTATTATTTAATAAAATATACCTATTATTAAAAGATTTTATTAACGAAGAACGAAATCGTTGCGATTACAGCCCAGCTTTCCACTGTTATTATCAAATGAGAGCTCCGCTACCTGGATGACGGTGCGGTTGGGGTTGGCGCCCTTCTTGATTTCGTCGCGGCTGGCGTGGCAAAAATAAAATATGTACGCGCGGTCCCCGTGCACAACGACGTCGCAGTGGTTGCCAATGCTGCGATCGGTGTCGGTATTGCCCGGTTCGGCGATGATGTTGCCTTCCTGGCGCTCCCAGTTGAGGGCATCCTTGCTTCTGAACACGGCGAAGCCCTTCCACTCGTCGGTAATCATCCACCAGTAGTCCTTCCAGAAGAATACGCTCGGGCCTTCGCAGCGGCCTATGCCCTCAAGCAACCCGTTGTCCTGCCAGTTGTACAGGTCGCGGCTGTCGGCGCTGGCGATGAGTTTGCCGCCAGGCTCCTGGTTGTACCACATACGCCATTTCCCGTCGGGCAGCCTTACCACCTCGGCATCAATGACCTTGTCGGACATCAGGGGCAGCACAGAAGCGAACTTCCAGTCGAGCAGGTCGGCGCTGGTGAGATGAACTATGTTGCGCGGATGCGCCCAGTCGCTGAACACGCCAGGCACGTAAGTGAGGTACATATGGTAGAGCTGGCCGTCATCCACGATGCCTGGCGCCCAATATGTCGGCTCCGCATCGGGACGGTAGTCAATCTTCGCGTCCTGCAGGTACTCCCAATGAATCAGGTCATCGGAAACCGCAATGCCTATCGGCGAGCCGTGCACCCATTCCACGCCGTTGCCGCCTTCAAGATTGCCGCGGCGCGAGGTGTAAAACATATACCACCTGCCGTCCTGGCGACTTTTGACTATCATCGGATCGGTAGGGGCATCATTGAGCGGATCGCGGTAGAGCGGTTTCGGGGCAGCCTTGGAGTAGTGGTCGAGCAGCGTCTCGAGCACCTCATCCTCCACGCGGAAGGCCGTGCCGTGGCGGATGCCCGCCGGCAGGTGAAGCTTGCCCTCATCTACTTCACTCCAGCTGTGGCCGTGGTCCCTGCTGACTACGGCGCCATAACGGTGGTCGCGATACATATCATAATATACTATCAGAGAGCCGTCTTCAAGGAAGAGGGGCGAAGGGCCCTCGGCCCAGAACGGACCGTGGATAGGCTCAGAGACCTGCGTCGGGAAGCCCTTGCGCAGCTTTCGGGTGCGGGTGATGCGCAGGTTCTTCTCGGCCGGAGCGCTGTTTTCGTTCTTCACGACCATAATGTACTCCCGGGTGGCGGGGTCCCTGACGATAGCGGCGTCTATGACGCTGAAATCAGGATTGAAGAACAACTTTGTAGGACTGAATGTCTTGAAGTCCCGGGTGGTGACATAATATATCCTGTGGTTCAGGCCCTTTTCCGACTCGCTGGTCTGCACCTCGGAATGTCTGCCGGGGATGGTTGTCGCCCAATAGATATAGAAAAGCTTCGAGTCGGGGTCGTAGGTCAGCTCCGGAGCCCAGCAATTGTGGGCCTGCGGCTCGTGCATCATCACTGGGATAGCCCGCTGTTCGCTCCAATGAATAAGGTCCCTTGAGCTCGAATAGCCGATGATCCTGTCGGTCCAGCTTGATGTCCATACCATATGGAAGGTGCCGTCGGGACCCTGGCAGATGCTCGGGTCGCGCATAAGTTTGTCCTCGCCTATTTCAGGCTTGAGCAGAGGCCGGTTGTCGGCGATGGGGGTCCAGTTGTAGCCGTCGTGGCTGTAGGCCAGATGAAGCCCGTCGGACTGTCCTACAAAATAAGAGAAGATGTAGGACACAAGAAGAGTCAGCGTTGTCATATTATGTGTGTCAGGGTAAATTTTTGCGCAAGATAGCGAAAAATTTCGGCACCGGCACAAGGCGGGCGCGGCTTGCCCGCGAGGCGGGGCGCAGTTGCGTGGCTGCGGCGGGTGGCTAGTCGAACAGGGAGAGGATGTAGCTCCAGACGGCGTGGCGCCCGGTCTCGTTGAGGATTTCGTGGCGCATTCCCGGGAAGATCCGGCTCCGGACGTCGCGGTAGCCGACCTTGCGCATCAGCTCCACCGAGCCGGCGTGCTGCCTGTTCGAGCCGCGGCAAGGGTCGTCCTCGCCCGAGACGAAGCGCACCTTCATCGCAGGGTTTGCGAGCGCCCAGCCCCTTGGCGAGTAGCAATCCTTCATCAGCCCCAGCAGGTTGAAAAAGCCGTTGGAGGTGAAAACAAACTGGCAGAGAGGGTCCTTGTGATACTCCTTGAGAGTCTGCACGTCCGAGCACACCCAAGCGCTCGGAAAGCCCTCATCCTCAAAGGGTTTGTTATAGGTCCCAAAGGACAGTTTCTGGAGTATCTTGGGCCTGTGGTGCCATCCTTCCTTTGAAAAGAATGCCGTCAGCGCAGCGAGCATCCGCCCGAAGCCGGCAGCGGGGTTATAGCTCGGAGAGCCGCACACAATCAGCGTATCCACCTGTGAATCATAGCGTTTCACATAAGAGCGCACCACCATCGAGCCCATACTGTGGCCCATCAGGATTCGCCGCAGGCCGGGCCACATCTTCGCCGACCAGCTGCGCACCAACTCCACGTCTTCGACCATAGCCTTCCATCCGCCGTCATACATATACCCAAGGTCATCGGCACTCTTCACTGAGCCTCCGTGCCCGCGATGGTCGTGGATGACGCAGACATAGCCCGCGTCGCAGAAATATTCCATCAGCGAATAATACCTTTCCTTGTGTTCGCACATTCCGTGCACCAATTGTACTATGCCCTTCGGGCTGTCCTGCGGCTCCAGATATGCAAGCGAAAGCTGGATGCCGTCTGCCGAGGCTGTCAGTTGTAGTGTCTGCATTTTGTCAATTTTTCATAAAGGTACTCAATTCACCGATATTCCGCCTGTCACTGTAGCCGAAACTTCGCTACTTTTGGTCAATCTGTCCAAATCTGGAGGGCTTGCCGCATGCGGAGGCATCATATTCGTACTGAAGCAGGCCGTTATGAAAAGAATAATCACTATCGCAATCGCCCTGATAGCAGGGCTTTCAGGCGCATCGGCTCAGGACATACTGGGAAAATGGAAACTCGATGACGGCACGGCAATCGTCGAAATCATCCGCAACGGAAATGTCTATGACGGCAAAATCGTATGGCTCGAGGAGCCTTTCGAAAAGGACGGGACTCCAGCCGTGGACAGCAAGAATCCAGACAAGAGCCTACGCAGCCGCGAGCTGATGGGACTCAAAATGCTCATCGGCCTCAAAGACCTCGGCGAAGAATACGGTCAGGGGCAGATCTACGACCCCGGCAACGGAAAGACCTACCACTGCTCGATGAAAGTCCAGGGAGATGTCCTCAAAGTGCGCGGTTCTCTCGACAAAAAAGGCCTGCTCGGCCGCACAATGGACTGGTTCAGAGTACAATAAGGTTCAGAGGCCGTTTCAGCCGCCGGGGCGTTTGGATATTCCCGGCGGAACGAAGTGGCCACTTATTCCGTTATTACTGTTCCGTCCGCATAGCGTTTGCGAACAATGAGTTCGACCGGTCCATCAGGAAGTTTCGGATAAATATGGAGAGAGTGAAAAAGACGTGCATCTTGGTAAAAAGAACTATAAAAATCAACATAAATAGTCACGCTCTGTTTGTTCACCAGCACCCTCTGTTCGTTAAAATGTGAGCCTGACCCGCTTGAGACAGTGCAGACTACAAGCGAATAATTGTCAAACAGGGACTCATCAAACTCCACTTCATTACCTTTGGAATCTACTACACCATCCAAGATAGCGGAATCATTTATGACATACGCCATCTTGGATAAAAAACGGCCCGCACATGCTCTAGAAGCGATGGAGCCAATAACACTACGGTCGCTGAGAGCCTCAACAAGCGGCTCCTGGCAAACAGAAGAAATATCCAGAGGCATAAGAGCCTCCTCATTTTTGCCGTCAAACACACTGTCAAAATCTGCATTTGTGCAACTGAACAAAGTGCACAAAAGACACAGAGACAGAACAGAAAGGGAGAAAACTCGGTTCATCTTGAAAATTAATTAGTTTTGTGAATCATATAATCTAATATACAACTTGCGCCTACTTCCGTCAGGCACAGTTGTATTTGGGATTGAGACAGTAAAAGTATTTCCTGGGTCACCACAAATAAATGAGACACCTTGCACACCATCTTCATACTCTATTTCTGATAGCTGTTTCGATGATAAGTTCCCGATTGTTGAATATGCTACAAGGAATGAAGATTCGTCGTCTTGTTGAAAATTATTTGCATTCGAACTATATAACTGAAGGGATGACACAGATGTAAGTTTTCTCTTATAACTTTCCTTATGTTCTTTACTTGAAAATTGAATAAAGAGCATATCAGCATGTTGCTCAACTGGTATCTTTTCGCCATAGTAGTAATAAAACGATTCCTTCTCTTGCAGATTGATAGAT
>JAEDLO010000061.1 GCA_016295245.1 Bacteroidales bacterium
ATAATTGCGGGAGCTACCCTGACAAGCTGGTCAACTCTGGGCTGATACTTGCCGGAGGACTGCCACATATCCCTGTATACGAGGGAGAATTTGATTTCTTTTGCCATATCCGTATAACTGAAAATCATACAAAGATATGAAAAAAATCGCTTCTGCACTTGCAGTATCAAAATTATTTCTTACCTTTGCATTCCAACACGGTGCGATTAGTTCAGTTGGTAGAGCACCAGATTGTGGTTCTGGGTGTCGTGGGTTCGAGCCCCACATCGCACCCCAACTGATAAGAGCGGCATTTTTGCCGCTTTTTTTGTTGTACCGTTATCTTTTCCGAAAAGGCTTTTTGCTGTCCGTGGCAGCCTGGCCGCCAATATGCAGAAGAATAAGAAAAGGGGCCTTGAACAGCCCCTTGAAAATGTCGGGATGATCCGACTCGAACGGACGACCCCCACGTCCCGAACGTGGTGCGCTAGCCAACTGCGCTACATCCCGAAAAAAAATAAACTTGCTTAGGCAAGTTTATTGATATAGACTGCAATGCCACTCTTGAGATTTGAAGCCTTGTTCTTGTGGATGAGGCCAATCTTTGCGAGCTTGTCGATCATTGCATATACCTTTGGAGCATTCTTCTCAGCGGTAGCCTTGTCTGTGGTGTTGCGGATATCGCGGATAGCGTTGCGAGTTGTCTTTGCATAATACCTATTATGCAATCTGTGCCTTTCGTTCTGACGATCGGCCTTCTTTGCGGAAGCTGTATTTGCCATTATATTCTTTTTTTATATTTTTTTTGTAGTGGGTAGGAGAATCGAACTCCTATTGCAAGAATGAAAATCTTGAGTACTAGCCGTTATACGAACCCACCGACTCAACCAACCTGAGTATTACACTCAAAATTGGGAATGCAAAGATATGTTTTTTTATCCGAAACTACAAATTATTTTTCTTCGTTTTGTTTCCATTCCCACGAGTAGATAACGGATTCTACCTGGCGAAGGTGCTGGCGCTTGTTGTGCCCCGGAGCATAAACGAAGCCTTCAGCGACTATAATTTCCTTACCATCAGGGCTATAGAAGCTGTGGGATACAAACGGACCGCCCATATAGTCATTCTGGACATCCCACATTCCCCTTACCTGGGTGAAGTAGCGTCCGCGGTATTTGATGTTCTCCGCCTGGACAGGGAAGTACTCGCTGGTGGTCATATATGTGTTCTCGAACATTCCCGGGACGTTCTCCTTGAGGATGGCGTTGCGGTTCTTGATGATGTTCTCCTTGCTGAAAGGCTCGTCTTCATAGACCGGGTATTTGTAGATGAGCAGGTCCTTGTAGAGAGACTGGGCGTCATTCGCCACCCAGGCGAAATCGTCCGTAATCTTGCGGAGTTTGTAGCCTGTAGGGATTCTCGGTGAACCTCCGAACACTTCGGCGATTGCCTCGCTGACCTTCTTTTCCTCGTAGCGGATGCTGTTTCGGATTACCCTGTCGCGCTCGGCGGTCTCAATGGCTGCAATGATGGTTTCCTGCTTGCTGCGGAAGAGCGAGTCCGCCTGAGCCGGAGTTTTGGCGCAGACCTGGATTACGCACTGGGGCGACGACCAAACGTCCTGACGGAAGACCACGCGGGTGCTGTCGGTTTGGGGCGAGACACTGAAGAATACTACGTTGCGGTGGACCTTGAAGAGGTCACCGAAGGCGGAAGGAACTACGTTCACGAGGGTATAGAGCGGCTCTGCCAAAGGCAGGAACGGACAATCCTGGGCGAGGATATCGCGTGTGGTGTTGCCGAGGCTGCCCTCCCAATCAGGTTTTTCCATCACAACCACGACTTCACCGGCCTTGCCGCTGACGCTCGGCAGCAGGGGCTTGGTGTTTTTGCAGGAGCAGACGGCAAGGATGCCGAGCAGCAGGGATGCAAGTATTCCGGAGGATCTCATAAGTATTGTATTTAAGGATTGATCAAACGTGTAATGTCATTGGAGAAGGCCAGGAACATCAAGGCCAGCAGCAGCACCATTCCTATCAGCTGGGCTATGTACAGGAACCGGTCGCTTGGCTTGCGTCCGCTTATCATCTCATAAAGAGTGAAGAGTATGTGGCCGCCGTCCAGTCCCGGGATAGGCAGGAGGTTCATTATGCCCAGCATTACCGACAGCAGGGCGAGGATGTTGAGGAACTGATACCAGTTCCACTTGGAAGGAAAGACCTGGCCGATGGCGATGAAACTGCCTACCGACTTGTAGGCTCCGGTCGAAGGCGTGCCGACTAGCTTCAGATCGGAAACATAGCCGGAGATTGTCTCGCCGGCGAGCTTGATTCCGGCGGGTATCGCCTCGAGCAGGCTATAATCGCGCACGCTGACCTGCGGGCTCTGCATATAGACGCCTATGCGGCCGCTGCTGTCAACCTGAACGCGCATCGCCAGGGTGTCGGCCTGCCTGACGACGGTGGCCTCGATTTCGCGGTCCCTCAGCTCTGCGAGCACTTCGCGGCTGTCCTGCACGAACTCGACCCTCCGTCCTTCGAAGGCGATGATGCGGTCTCCGCGCCTGAGGTCAGAAGCGGCATTCGCGCCCGAAGCGGCGACGGAGTCAATCACGAAAGGCACTGCGAGGTCGAACATATTCGGCACGCTGATCACCTCGCCTATCATCGCGTGGTCGATGTAGATGTTGACCGTGTCATTGCCGCGCAGGACCGTGGCTTTGTGGACATTGCGCCGCGCCAGGTCGGCCTGGAGCCGGCTGAAGTCGGACGGGTGGTAGTCATCGAAGGCGATTACCTGGTCGCCGCTACGGAAGCCCATCTCGTAGGCGAGCTCGTTGACGTAGATGCGGTTGCCGTCATTGGGGATGAATGCGCTGCCCCAGATTGCCATTATGACAATGAAGGCCAGGATGGCGAAGATCAGGTTGTTGAGGATGCCGCCTGCCATCACGAGCATACGCTGCCAGGCCGGGTGAGTGCGGAATTCCCACTTCTGAGGTTCTCCCTTGAGGGATTCGAGGTCCATTGACTCATCGACCATACCTGCAATCTTGCAGTAGCCGCCCAGCGGCAGCCAGCCGATGCCGAATTCGGTGTCGCCCCACTTCCAGCTGGCAAGGCGCACGCCGCCAATGTCGAAGAAGAGGTAGAACTTCTCTACGCGTATGCCGAAAAGACGAGCCCAGAAAAAGTGTCCGAGCTCGTGTATGAATATCAGGAGTGATAGCGCCAGTATTACCTGGAGCGCTTTAAACAATATAATCATTTGCCATTGAAGCGACCATCCTGTTGGTTTCGAAGATGTCGTCGAGCTCAGGCTGGGCTACAAAATCCATACCTGCCAGACACTTCTCGTTTATCCTCGAGATGTCGTAGAATGAGATGAGTCCTTTAAGATAAGCCGCCACTGCGACCTCGTTGGAGGCATTAAGTGCGCAAGGGGCGTTGCCGCCGCGGCGTATGGCCTCGTAGGCGAGCTCAAGGTTGGGGAAGCGCTTGAGGTCAGGCGCCTGGAAGGTCAGGCTGCCGAGCGTGGCGAAGTCGAGCTTGCGGTTGCCCACGGTGATGCGCTCGGGGTAGCTAAGGGCGAAACCTATAGGCTCGCGCATATCCGGGCAGCCGAGCTGGGCGATAATGGCGCCGTCCTTGAATTCGATCATCGAGTGGATGATGGATTCGGGGTGAACCACCACGTTGATCTTCTCTGCCGGCACGTCGAAGAGCCACCTTGCCTCGATGACCTCGAGACCCTTGTTCATCATCGTCGCAGAGTCGATGGTGACCTTGGCGCCCATATCCCAGTTCGGATGCTTGAGGGCCTGGGCTGCCGTCGCCCTTGCTATCTGCTCCCTGTCCCAGGTGCGGAAAGGCCCGCCGGAAGCGGTGAGGTGAATCTTCTCGACAGGGTTGCCTCCCGATGCAAGCAGACACTGGAAGATGGCGGAGTGCTCGGAGTCAACCGGGAGGATTTTGCCCTTGTGGCGCCTGAGCGTTTCGACTACGATGGGACCTGCCGCCACAAGGGTTTCCTTGTTGGCGAGGGCGACTGTCTTGCTGGCTTCCAGGGCGGCGAGTGTAGGCCTGAGGCCGCTGAAGCCCACCATCGCGCCTACAACTATGTCCACGCTGCTCTCGCGCACGAGATCGCACAGGCTGGAGATGCCTCCCCAAACCTTGCTGCAGCTGCCCTTGAGAGCCTCGGCGACCTGGGGATAGCGCCTCTCGTCGCTGATGACGACATTGGCGGCGTCGAATTCGCGGGCCTGGGCGATGAGGGCGTCCACGCTGCTGCGCGCCGAGATGAGTTCGACCTCAAAGAGGTCTCGATGTTGCCTGATGACATCCAGGGTCTGGGTCCCTATGGATCCTGTTGACCCCAGAATGGCTATTCTCTTTTTAGTGCTCACTAGAAACTTATGTATTTCTGCGGGTCAAGGGCCTCTCCGTTATGCCAGAGTCCGAAATGGAGGTGGGCGGTCTGGTCCTTGATGCCGGTGTTGCCGACGAGCGCCACGGGGGTGCCCGCCTTGATTTGCTCGCCGTCGCGAATCAGCAGACGGCTGCAGTGGTTGAATATGCTGAGGACATTGTCCTTGTGTTGCATTACGAGATAGTATCCGTCTTCGTCATCCCAGCCGCTGAAGACCACGGTTCCGTCGAGGACGGACTTGACCACCGTGCCTGACGGGGCGGTGATGTCGATGGCCGGGTGGCTGATGGCGTCGAACTCAAGAGCGACCACACCCTTGACGGGCGAGAAGAAGTGCATGCCCTGTATGGGCAGGGAGCGTTCGCGGACCGCGCTTACGCCGAACTGCTCCTCCTCCCTGACGGTGCGGCGCAGGACAGAATCCTGGCGGGCGAGCTGGTCGCGGCTCTTGTCGGAGAGGTATTCCACCTTGCCGCCCGAGATGATGCTGCCGTAGTCGAAGGCTTCCTGGCCGGTAAGCACGCGGCTGAGGTTTTCGGCATAGAGGGTCCAGCGCGCTACGGCGTTCTCAAGGGAATCAATCTTGATGGCGTTGGAGACTGCGGCCTGCCTTGCGCGGGCGTCAGGGTAGCCGGGGATGGTGTTGCGTATGGGAGTGAGGGCGAAGATTAGCCAGATTGCGGTGGCGCCGAGCACAACTGCCGACACGAGTCCGTAGATCAGCTGTGACTTCGAGAACCTGAGCGTCTTTATCTTCTTATGGGTGCTGTCTTCAAAAAAAGACAGGCGATAAATCTTTTCGCTCTTTTCCGGATTTTGTCTTCCCATACTTTATAATTAAATTTGCACGATGGACAGAATAATCGGAATTGACTACGGACGTGCCAGAGTGGGGGTGGCGGTGAGCGACCCTCTGGGCATCTTCGCGTCTCCGCTGGAAACTGTCCCAAGTGCAAAGATAATAGAATATCTCCAAAAATACGCAAGCGCTGAAACAGTCATAAAGTTTGTTGTGGGTTACCCTCTGAATCTCAACGGAGCGCCCGCCCAGGCCGCAGCAGACGTGGATGCCTTCTTGAAACAACTTCAGAAAGCCTTCCCTGAAACCCCCGTCGCCCTCGAGGACGAAAGATTCACTTCCGTGCTCGCCCACAGGGCAATGATAGACGGCGGGATGAAAAAAAGCGACCGCCGCGACAAGAACTCTGTGGACAAGATAAGCGCTGCAATTATTCTCCAGAGCTATCTGGACAAGAAAAAGTAAAATTATGATACAACCGATTTATCTTTATGGCTCGGAGGTTCTGCGCAGGAAAGCTGAAAGCGCCGACCTCAGCCGCAAGGAAGAGCTTGATACGCTCATAGCCGACCTTTGGGAAACCCTCGCCAAGGCTGAGGGCTGCGGTCTTGCCGCGCCCCAGATCGGCGTAAGCCTCAGGGTGGCCGTAGTCGACGGCGACGTGATGAAGGATGTCTATCCTTATCTCGAAGGCTTCAAGAGGACTTTCATCAATCCCGTCATAGTCGAGCACAGCGAAGAGCTCTGCGAATACAACGAGGGCTGCCTGAGCGTTCCGGGTATTTACGCCGACGTGGTACGCCCCGAGTGGATCAAGGTGGAGTACTATGACGAGAATCTTGAGAAGAAGACAGAAGTCTTCGACAAGTTTGCCGCCAGGATGTGCCAGCACGAATTCTCCCATCTTGACGGAGTGCTTTTCAGCGACCTGGTCGCCCCGATACGCAGGAAGATGCTCGCCAAGAAGCTCGGCAGGATATCCCAGGGCAAGGTGGGCACAAGTTACAAGGCCAAAATCAAATAGACATATGGGAGCTTTTCACGCATACGACATCAGAGGCGTCTGGGGACGCGATTTTGACGGACAGACCGCATACAAGGTCGGATATTTCATTCCCGGCCTGCTCGGCACTGACAAGGTGCTGGTCGGTCGCGACTGCCGCCTTTCTTCTGACGAAATCCACGATAATCTGCTCCGCGGCATCTGCGATGCCGGCGCCGATGTTTACGACATCGGTCTGAGCAGCACTCCTATGGTCTATTTCGCAACTGCTTTCTACGGATTCAAGGCTTCGGTCCAGATAACCGCCTCGCACAACTCGCGCGAGTACAACGGTATGAAGGTGAGCCGTGAAAACGCCCTCCCTGTAGGCCTGGAAACGGGCCTCGGCCAGATACTCGAGTGGATCCAGACCGACAGGCCTACTCCTCTCGCCGCCAAGAGGGGAGAGGTCCACAGCAAGGAGATAATGGCTGACTATCTGGAGTTTATGTCAAAATTCAAGAAAGATCTCTCTTCGCTCAAGATAGCCTTTGACCTTTCAAACGGTATGGCGAATCTCTTTGCAAAGCAGGTCTTCGGCGATGCTCCGACCTACCTGTTCGACACCCTCGACGGCAGTTTCCCGAACCACGATCCCAATCCTCTGGTGGCGGCCAATGTGGAGCCTCTCAAGAAGGCGGTGCGCGAGCTTGGTTGCGATGTGGGTGTAATCTATGACGGCGATGCCGACAGGGTGATGTTCGTGGACGACAAGGCGCGCTTCGTCTCACCTGATCTGGTCATCGCGCTGATGGCCTCATATTTCTGCGACGAAAGGGGAGAGAAGTCGCCAAGGGTACTTCAGGAAATCCGCAGTTCCAAGGCAGTGGGTGAGTACCTTGCCTCTTATGGCGCCGAAATGCACACCTGGAGGGTGGGACGCGCCTTCGCCGCACCGAAACTGCGCGAAATTGACGGTCTGTGGGGCGGTGAGCTTGCGGGCCACTACTATTTCAAGGATTTCTTCTATTCGGACAGCGGCCTGCTTGCTTCGATGATAGTGCTGGGCATAGTAGCCGGCCTCAAGAAACAAGGCAGGACCCTGAGCGAAAAGATGGACGAGCTTACCCGCTACAAGAACTCGGGCGAAATCAACTTCAGACTTGAGGACAAGGCCGGAGCGATGAAGGCGGTCTGCGATCTGTTCAGCTCTGAGCAGAAGCCGCTTACGGTGATGGATTTCGACGGCTTCAGGCTTGAGTTTGAGGACTGGTGGTTCAACATCAGGCCTTCCAATACGGAGCCGTACCTGAGATTTATATGCGAGGCCCAGAGCGAAGAAAAACTTGCCCAGAAGGTTTCCGAGGCACAAAAATTGCTTGAAACCCGCTTCGACGCAAAACGAGTTTAGATGAAGAAAATGCTTTTTGCAACGGTTCTGGCGGTAGTTCTGCCTGCCACTTCTGCCGTTGCCCAAACTGAAACCCAAACCCCGGACACCCTTGTCGTGCCCGCTGATTTCCTCACTCCCACAGAGTCGTTCAAGACTGGCCTCGGAGTCGGAATCGATACTCTGGACATAGGTGACGGACGTCTGAGCGTGGTGCTCAAGGACGACCATACCTGGCACTATATTAAAAATTTTGACGTGGTTGGCCAGGATCAGGTTTTCCGAGAGTATTGGAACACCACATCAATGAACCCTTATCCGGACATCAGCCTGTCCAGCCTGCCGACTCACAATTCTATTTGTCTGGTGGACTCGGCCAGCAACTTCGTAGTGCCCTTCAAGGTAAAGGTTTTCTCGAAGTTCGGCTATCGCAGGGGGCGCCGCCATCAGGGCGTTGACCTGCCGCTTAAGATTGGTGACCCTGTAAGTGCTGCTTTTGACGGAAGAGTGCGCTTCTCGGCATATACAAAGGGCTACGGCAATCTGGTGATAATCCGCCACGAGAACGGGCTCGAGACCTACTACGGCCACCTTTCAAAGCGCCACGTAGAACCCGGAGACTGGGTTCACGCGGGTGATGTCATAGGTCTGGGAGGCTCTACAGGCCGTTCCACCGGCCCTCATCTCCATTTTGAGACACGCTATCAGGGCTTCGCCTTCGACCCGCAGTGGATTGTGGATTTCGAAAAGGGGGAACTGCGAAAGAATGTCTTTGTCCTGAGAAGGAGCTACCTGAACGCTTCCTCACGCTATGTGCCTGAGAGTCTGGATGAGGAGGAAGAGATATACGCTACTGACGAGCAGATTGCCGCAGAAGAGGAAAGGCTCGAGGCCGAAAGGAAGGCAATCAGATATCATACAGTCAAGTCCGGTGAAACCGTTTCGGCCATAGGCCGCAAGTACGGGCTCACGCTCTCAAAGATCAAGCAGCTGAATCCGGGACTGAATGTGGACAAGATCAGATTGGGACAAAAAATCAGGGTCAATTGAGACCCTGATTTTTTTGTTGTTATTTTGCGTCCATCGCCTGGCAGGCGGTGATTGCGACCATCTTGTAGATGTCATCTACGGAGCAGCCGCGGCTCAGGTCGTTGACCGGACGGGCGATACCCTGGAGGATAGGTCCGATGGCGTCGGCGCGTCCAAGACGCTGAACGAGCTTGTAGGCGATGTTGCCGACCTCGAGGTTAGGGAAGACGAGGACGTTGGCCTGTCCGGCGATCTCGCTGCCCGGAGCCTTCTTCTTGCCTACTGACGGTACGAGGGCGGCATCAGCCTGAAGTTCGCCGTCGATCTTGAGGCTAGGGTCGAGCTGCTTTGCGAGGGATGTGGCCTCAATGACCTTGTCGCAAACCTCGTGCTTGGCAGAACCCTTGGTAGAGAATGAGAGCATCGCAACGCGCGGATCGGCGAAGCCTGCAACGCTCTTTGCGGTCTGGGCTGTGCAGACGGCGATCTGGGCGAGCTGTGAAGCGTCAGGTGCAGGGGTAACGGCAACGTCGCCGATTACCAGGACGCCGTCCTCACCGTATTCCGGAGTCTGGGTGATCATAAGCATTGCACCGCTGACGCAGCTGATGCCCGGAGCGCACTTGATGATCTGGAGGGCAGGGCGGAGGGTCTCGCCGGTGGTTGAGAGGGCGCCGCTGATCTGGCCGTCGGCATCGCCGCTCTTGATGATGAGGCAGCCGAAGTACAGAGGGTCGAGTACGAGCTGTGCAGCCTTCTCAGGGGTCATACCCTTGTTCTTGCGAAGCTCGTAGAGGAGGTTTGCGTACTCAGCGGTCTTTTCACTGGTGGCGGGGTCAATGATGGTTGCCTTGCCGATGTTCTTCAGACCGAGCTTGTCGGCCAGGGCGAAGATCTCGTCAGGGTTGCCGATGAGGATGATGTCGGCTATCTCGTCTGCAAGAGACTTGTCCGCTGCGGTAAGGGTGCGCTCCTCGAGCGACTCGGGAAGCACGATGCGCTGTTTGTTGGCTTTGGCGCGTGCCACTATGCTTTCAATAAGTGTCATATGGTATTGTTTGTTTGAGTGTTTCAATT
>JAEDLO010000062.1 GCA_016295245.1 Bacteroidales bacterium
GGTCATTGGTACCGAATGAGAAGAACTCTGCGGTACGTGCCATACGCTCACCGGTGAGCGCAGCACGAGGAATCTCGATCATAGTACCGAACTGGTAGGTGATGCGAACGTCGTAGCGGCCCTCAACCTCCGCCTTGATCCTCTCGCAGATAGCCTTCTGGAAGCTGAGCTCGCGGGCTGATACTGTAACAGGAATCATAATCTCAGGGTGCGGATGATTGCCTTCCTTGAGAAGTTCTGCGGTAGCGGTGAAGATTGCCCTGTACTGGGTCTCTGCGATGAAAGGATAAGCGATGTGGAGACGAACGCCGCGAAGACCCATCATAGGGTTAACCTCGTGGAGGCTCTCACCTCTCTTGATTACTTCCTCAACAGAAATCTTGAGTTCGTCTGCAAGCTCCTGCTCCTTCTCCTTGGTCTTAGGAACGAACTCGTGGAGAGGCGGATCGAGAAGACGGAACACTACCGGCTTGCCGTCCATAATGCGGAGGGTGCTCTTGACTGAAGCCTTGATGAACGGCTCAAGCTCCTCAAGGGCTGCCTTGCGCTCCTCGTCGGTGTCGCAGAGTATCATCTTGCGGAGTTTTGCAAGAGGAGTCTCGGAGTTCTTGCCGTAGAACATATGCTCGATACGGAACAGACCGATACCCTCGGCGCCGAACTGCATAGCCCTCTGGGCATCCTCAGGTGTATCGGCATTGGTACGGATGCCGAGACGGCGGTACTTGTCCACTACTGACATAAATTCAACGAAGAGAGGATTCTCGCTTGCGTCCACGGTCTCGAGCTTGGTAGCGTAAACCTTACCCTTTGAGCCGTTGAGAGAGAACCAGTCGCCCTCTTTGTAAACCTTATTGCTGCCTGCGAAGGAAACTGACTTGCCTTCGAGGTTGATCTTCATTGACTCGCAGCCTACGATACAGCACTTACCCCAGCCGCGCGCAACGAGGGCGGCGTGAGAGGTCATACCTCCGCGGGTGGTGAGAATGCCGACTGCAGCGCGCATACCCTGAATATCCTCAGGTGAGGTCTCTTCGCGGACGAGGATGACAGGCTTGCCGGCTGCAGCAGCCTCCATAGCGGCCTCTGAAGAGAATACGAGGGTACCTACGGCACCGCCGGGAGAAGCCGGCAGACCGGTGGCAACCACCTTGGCCTGAGCCTCAACGGCAGGGTTGATGATAGGGTGGAGGATTTCGTCGAGCTGTGAAGGAGAAACGCGCATAACGGCGGTCTTCTCGTCGATCATACCTTCCTTGAGCATATCCATCGCCATCTGGAGTGCAGCCAGACCGGTACGCTTGCCGATACGGCACTGAAGCATATAGAGCTTCTTGTCCTGGATGGTGAACTCGATGTCCTGCATATCGTGGAAGTGGGCCTCAAGCCTCTGGCGGATGCCGTCAAGCTCCTTGTAAACCTCAGGCATTGCGGTCTCGAGGGAAACGAGGTCCTTGTTGTGGTCGTTCTTGGTAGCCTCGTTCAGAGGGTTAGGTGTACGGATACCTGCAACCACGTCCTCTCCCTGGGCATTGATGAGCCACTCGCCGTAGAACTTATTGTCGCCGGAAGCAGGGTTACGAGAGAATGCCACACCGGTAGCCGAGGTCTCGCCCATATTTCCGAATACCATTGACTGTACGTTCACTGCGGTACCCCAGTCATCAGGAATCTTCTCGATGCGACGGTATGCGATGGCCCTCTTTCCGTTCCAAGACTTGAATACGCCACCGATTGAGCCCCAGAGCTGGTCAGCTGCGGTGTCAGGGAATTCTACGCCAAGGACTTCCTTTACCTTAAGCTTGAACTTTGCGCAGAGATCCTTGAGCTCGTCAGCGGTAATCTCGGTGTCGCTCTTGTAGCCCTTGGACTTCTTGAGTTCTTCCATCATACGGTCAAGCTGCTGGCGGATACCCTGTCCGTCTGCAGGCTCGATACCCTCTGCCTTCTCCATAACCACGTCTGAATACATCATAATCAGACGGCGGTATGCATCGTAAACAAAACGAGGATTTCCGGTCTTCTCAATCATTCCGGGGATAGTCTCAGAGCAGAGACCGATATTGAGGATGGTATCCATCATACCCGGCATTGAGCTTCTCGCACCGGAACGGCAGCTTACCAGAAGAGGGTCCTTCGGGTCGCCGAACTTCTTGCCCATAATCTTCTCGGTTGCGATAAGGGCATTGTGAACCTCAATCTTGAGGTCCTCTGTATAGCCGCCACCGAGCTCATAGTACTCGGCACAGCACTCAGTAGTAATGGTGAAACCGGCTGGAACCGGCATTCCGAGTTTGCTCATCTCGGCAAGGTTGGCACCCTTACCGCCGAGGAGTTCCCTCATAGATCCATCGCCCTCGGCATCTTTTCCGCCAAAGCGATATACTCTCTTTTTGTTCTCAAACATATCTCTTTTTGCTATAGGTTGTCATTAAAAACTGCGAAGATAATACAAAATTGTAATTAAAGCAATTTGGCTGCCAAATCCGCCAGCGGGCTCCTTTCTCCCTTGCGGAGGAAGACGTGCTGGAAGATTTTCTGGCCGTCAAGCTTCTGGCTCAGGTGGGTAAGACCGTTGGACCACTGGTCCAGGTAAGGCTGGTCTATCTGGAAGATATCTCCGGTAAATACCATTTTTGTGCCTTCGCCTGCACGCGTGATGATGGTCTTGACCTCGTGCGGGGTAAGATTCTGGGATTCATCGATGATGAAGTAGCATTTACCCAGGCTTCGTCCGCGGATGTAGGCGAGCGGTTCGATGATGAGTTTTTCCTGGGTGAGCATACTTTCAATCCTCTGGGCCTCGCGCGAAGTCGGTTTGAAGATCGACTTGATCACGTTGAGATTGTCCATCAGAGGCTGGAGGAAAGGTCCCATCTTGGTCTTCTGGTCACCCGGCAGGAAGCCTATATCCTGGTTGCCGAGAATCACGGTAGGGCGCGAGATGATGATCTGTTCGTAGTCGCGCTCCTGCTCGAGAGCAGCGGCAAGCGCCAGAAGCGTCTTGCCGGTACCGGCTCCGCCGGTGAGCGCGACAAGATCCACCTTTCTGTTCATAAGGGCGTCGAGGGCCATCTTCTGCTCATCGTTTCGCGGACGTATGCCATAGGCCTCACGGGTCTTGACAAGCACTATCCTGTCCCTGTCCGCGTCGTAGCGGGCAGCCACCGGAGCATCCCCGCGCGAGCCCTCCCAATTGAAGCGGTAGAGCTGATTAGGCTTCGGCTTCTTGTCGCAGACCGCCTTCCATTCAATCGAAGTCTCAGGCCCGTAGGCGAGTTCCTGAAGCAATTGGGAAGAAAGCGTAAGATTCTGGACCTCACGCTGGGAGTTCTCGATGCGCGCCTCCTCGACCTTGTCGGTAAGATAATCCTGAACCATCATTCCGGCGGACTTGGCCTTGATGCGCAGGTTCACATCCTTGGTCACGAGGGCGACGAAAGTACCCGGATTGCTGTCCCTGACCCACATCGCGGTAGCAAGAATGCGGTGGTCCTGGGTGTCGTCCTTGAAAAGATCCGCAAACTCAGGCGGGAAGGGATGGTTAGGTTCTACCTTTATGCGGCCCATTCCGTTGCCGATGCGTATCCCCTCCTTTCCGAAAGGCCTCCCTTCCGAGATTCTGTCCAGGTCACGCATAAAGCCGCGGGCATTGAAAGCCAGGGCGTCCGTTCCCTTCTTGAACTTGTCAGCCTCCTCTATCACTGCGACAGGGATGACAAGGTCATTGTCCTGGAATTTGCGTATTGCCCGATGGTCGTGCAGGATAACATTGGTATCCAGCACGAAAATTTTCGGTTTGCTCATGTTATCAATTATGTCTGGTTATCAGTCCTCCCCTTCTGCGTTCTGCATCAGGGATTCCAAAATTCTCTGTATTCCGGTCTTGGCCGAAGCCTTGACCCTTACGCCAGAGCCTCCCGCAACAGGATGTCCCAGCGGATAGAACGCCACGTCCTGCAACAGGAGTTCAGCGTCCAGATAATCGAAATCCGAGTCGCGTATCTGTATCACGGCTCCCGGGACTTCGGAAAAAAGCACCCGCACCGGATTCTTTTCCTGTGCGGAAGCCATTATGTCGGAGATATCCATCTCCATACCCGTTCCCTCCGGGCACATCTGGCTGACTGTCTTGAGCAGGCCGCCTTCCGAAACGGTCGCAGCCGAGAGCAGGATGCCGTCCTGGGACAGCTCCCTGACTACCTCGTAGCAGTCGATGAAGTAGTCGGCGTCGCTGATTTCCGGACTGGCTCCGGCGATGGTCGGGATGGCCTGCGCGAGCAGGGACCCGCCAAGACGGTATTCGGAGGTGTCGAAAGGGATATAAACTACCCAGCTGCGCTCGTCCGCAACGAAGCTGGCCGGGCAGGTCCTCGAAGACGACATTCTCGCCCTCTGAGTGCCGCTGTCGAAAAACAGGCTTGCTGTGCAAAGGTTCGACTGCGAGGCGAGCACGGGGCGGAATGACACCGAGCTTGCAGAAGTAGAGCGCCTGCAAGTCCAGGAGCTGAACTTGAGGCCGAGGTCATCGATGTATTCGGAGGCGTTGAGAACGGATTCGTAGAAGGCCGCCCCTGACCCTATCCTGTCGCAGTTCCAGCTCCAGGAAGCCTTTACGCTGAGATCTTCGAGGCGGAAATCGCCCTTTTTCCAGAGCGCTTCTATCAGGGCGGCGGCAAGCTTGACGCGGGTGCAGGCGGCGGATGCGCTCAGGGGGATATCCCCGCCGGCATTCATCACGCAGGCAAGGTAGGCATCCGTATTGCGCGGATCGGGTGCAATCACCGAGACCTGAGGATCAAGGCTCTCGTCAACTATCGCGGCTGACGGATCCGCAGGAGTGCAGCCTCGCGGGAACTCCGACACCGCATCAAGCAGTTGCGCGGGGGTGAATTCCCGTGCGACACCGTCTATTACATAGCTAGAGTCTGCAATTGGTCTCCTTTTTGTCATAGCGATAGTTTATCAGAGTGTAAAAATAACTAACTTTGGCTTAAGTTGCAACTATGAGTTATACAGAAACACAATACAATCAGGCTCTCGAAGAGCTGTTTTCCAAACATCCTTCCGTCCAGAAAGACGGATTCACCTCCAACGCCTACAAGAGCGGACTGTCAGGAATGCTGGACTTCGACCGTGCCCTGGGCAGTCCCTGGAAGAAATTCCGCAGTATTCACGTAGCCGGAACCAACGGCAAGGGGTCGGTCTGCTCGATGCTCTGCTCGGCCCTTGCGGCAAAGGGCTACCGGTGCGCCCTCTACACTTCGCCCCATCTGACGGATTTCCGCGAGAGGATGAAGATAGTGGACGAAAAGGGAGTCAGGATGGTACCGAAGGACTATGTCTGGGATTTCCTCCGGAAATATAATCTGGACGGACTGTCGTTTTTCGAGATTACCACCGGGATGGCTTTCAGATGGTTCGCGGACAGCGAGGTTGACATAGCCGTGATTGAGACCGGTCTTGGCGGTCTGCTGGACAGCACCAATATCATCACTCCGGAGCTGAGCATCATCACGAGCATAGGTCTTGACCACTGCCAGCTTCTGGGAGACACCCGCGCCCTGATTGCACGCCAGAAAGCCGGCATCTTCAAGAGCGGAGTTCCCGCCCTGGTTGCGACACGCGATGACGAGACCCTCGGGGTCTTCGAGCAGACGGCATCCGAAGTGCATTGCCCGCTGTTTTTCGGCGAGGACTTTGAATCCCGCGACATCCCTCTCGACCTGGAGGCCGACTGCCAGATAATCAATCTACGGACGGTCTGCGCAGCCCTGGAGCTACTCGGCGAAGAGGACGCCCCGGACTGGAGCCTTTCCCGCGCAGCGGAGCTGACAGGTCTCGAAGGCCGTTGGCAGAAGGTCTGCGACACCCCCTTGACAATCTGTGACATAGGCCATAATCCCGCCGCCCTCGGACCGAACTTCAGGAAGCTCGAAGCTATGGGCAGGCCACTTATCATCGTTTACGGCATAATGGCCGACAAGGACCTGGCAGCCATAGTGCCGCTGATGCCCCGCAGTGCAAAATACATCATCGTGAGTCCCCGCACCAGCAGGGCCCTGGGGGCCGAAGCGCTCGCAACAGCTATGGAAGGACTCGACCACAGGATTGCCCCGAGCGTTGCCGAAGGGGTGAGGATGGCTCGCCGTATGGCGGAGGACAGCCCCGAAACCGTAATCTATATCGGCGGCAGCACTTTTGTAGTAAGCGAAGCGAAGGAGGTATTATGAAAAGACTCTCAATGTTTTTTACGCTCCTCTTTGCGGGAGCGTCTTTCGGCGTAGCCAATGCCCAGACAGACAGCAATGACCACAGGCTCGTAAGTCTCTGGGCTTCATATGACAAGGCCCTCCAGGCCGACAAGCCTCGCGAGCAGCAGGCCGTGCTCTTGGAAATCAAGGCCCGGGCCTCGCGCGAAAAGCTGCTTTGGGACTGGTATGACGCTTCCGTGCAATATGTTAAAGCTGTCACGATGCGCGACTGGAAGCAAAGGGAAAGGCTCCGTGCAGAGCTTGAGGATGAAATACGTCAGGCCCACCCTTCGGTGCGTATCTTTCACTCGCCGCAAGCGGCCGACTCGCTGCTGTCCGGCCCTTGGGCAGCTGAGCTGAAAAGCAGCCGCAATGACGCTTTCTACAAGCGCGACAGGGCCCTTTCCGGCCTGCCGTTCGGGAAGATTCTGCCTTCGCTGCTGGAGAACGACTGGCAGTGGGCACTATGGACAAGGGCAGTGCGGCAGAGGGGCGAGGGCTTCGAGATCCTTGCCGAGATCTATCCGGAGGGCAGCGTGGAGCGCTCGCTGGTGGACTTTGCTGCGCTAAGCAGCTCGAAGCTGACAAGGCCGCAGGCTCTTCGTGACTTTGCCCGCAGGCACGAAAACCGGGCAGCGGCCCTGCTCGCCCTGGGAGAGCTGCTGAAGCTTCGCAGGGACAGTCTTGCAAGCCTCGAAAGCCCTGCCTCCGAGCAGGCGTATCTCGAACTCCGCGAGGACTGCCGCAGCTTCAACAGAATGTGCGGCGGCTACAGCGGCCTGGAAGGGCGCATCGCAGCTGTCTGCAAGCAGGGCAAGGCCATACTTGAGCAGCTTGAGGCGCCATCGCTGGATGTGGAGGTTGTCGATGGGGAGGCGGTTCTGAGCCTTCGTAACCTGGACGGCGCGAGGCTGAAAGTCTATGACGGGCAGCGCCTCGTCTTCAAAAGGGAACTTAAAAACGACAGATGCAGCTTCTATGTCCCTGACACCCTGCGCTGCCGCCTGGAGACCCCGTGCGACGGCGAGTACCGGCTGCTCGTGGGAGGGGGAGACATCGAGCGCGAAGTGCGCTATGTGCGAGAAAGCCTTTCGATTTCCCTTCGCCGGGACGCAAAGGGGACGGCAGTCTTTGTTGCAGACTACCGGAGCGGCGAGCCGATTGACAACTGCACGATAACGCTGTACAAGGACGGAGACAGCAGCGAGGGCAGGTGCGGTCCGCTCGACTGCCGCGAAGGCTTTGCTTATCTCGACGCCGGCTTCGCATCAAAGTTGGAGGCTCTGGGCTATCGCTCAGGCATTCAGGCGAGCTGCGAGGCTGCCGATGGGACGCTGCGACTCTCCGGCATACTGGAAGCGGGCTACAAGAGCCTGCGCAGGACTATGCCTGTAGCCGATGCCCTTATGGACAGGGCGGTGCTGCTCACCGACGCGGGTTATTTCACCCCGGGACAGAGTTGCCGCTTCAAGGCCGTGCTGCTGCGCGGGCAGCAGGAGTTTCAGCTGCGCGAGGGCGTCAAGGTCGAAGTGAGCCTGATGGACCCTCAGGGGAAAACGCTTGCCGTCCGGGAGCTCACCAGCTCGGAGCTTGGTTCGGTCCACGGGGAGTTCCCACTCGGCAAGGACCTGCGCTCAGGCATCTACAGAGTGCAGCTCAAGGAAGGCGGGAAGGTCCTCGCCGACAAGCCGATACGGCTTGAGAGAGCCGAACTGCCGGCCTTCACCCTGGAATGGGACCGGGACGATGAGCTTCACCTCAAAGGCGAAAGAATCTGTCTCGGCGGCCGTCTGACGGACTATGCCGGCCACCCTATGCAGCCTCAGAAGGCCGTTGTCAGCATAAACGCCGGCTCCGGTCCCGTTCAGGAAAGTGAGGTTCATACCGCAGCTGACGGATCTTTCCGAATCTGCTTCAAGGCAAGCGACAGGAACTATGATTACTACGACATAAAGTTCAGTGTCACGGACAAGGCTGGAAGGAGTCGGGAATTCAGCACTTTCTGCCGCTCGACCGGCCGCATCTCCTTTTCAGTAGGCTTGGAGAACGCCGCCCCGGCTTCGGCCCTTACAGTAGAAGATGCCTCGGCACGGCTAAGATTCACACGCGACCGTCGCATAGCTATAGACTACTGCCTGCTTCTTGACGGAAGGGAGGTGCTGAAAGGCCGCCTGGGTGACGAAGAACTGCTCGAACTGCCACTGCAGGCAGAGGGCCTCTACCGCCTCAAGGCCGTCGGGAGCATAGAAGGACAGTCTGAATACAAAACTGAGGAGAGTCTCGAATTCATCCATCTGACAGACAATTCAAACACCCTTTCATTCGATTGCCCGTCATTTTTCAAGAAAAGCTCATCAGACGAAAGGGCCGTCCTGGCCGGCACCACACTGGGCCGGGCCCGGATAGTGGCAGAGCTGTTCAACGACAGGGCAGAACTCATTGAGAGTCAACTCGTAAGCATAGAAGGCCGCAAGGGTGAAGAGGGCTCTCTGGGCAAAATCGCCTTCAAGTCGGATACTCAAGGCCGCTGCTATGCAAGGCTGCTCTTTTTCCGCGACGGCAAAGACTACAGCTACTCGTGCATTTTCGATGCCCGGGAAACGAAGAATCCGCCGCTGAAGCTTGAATTCACCCGCTTCGAAGACAGGACAAGGCCATCAACCCGGTATAGTTTCCAGCTAAGGACGCAGCCGGGGGCAGAATGCGCCGCGAGCATCTTCGACATCGCAAGCGAGAACTTTATGGACAATCACTGGCATAGGATTGAGAGCCGTCAGGCGGGTATGCTTTTAGTTTCCTTCAAGGAGATGTGCGGACGCAACGACTCGGATTATCTCCTTTTCGCGCGGCCGATATATTCTAGTTCCCTTTCGATGAAGTCCGCCGCCGTCAACTTGGCGGATGACTTTGTCGAGTCCGAAGCCCTCGACGAGCAGGCCGCAGAGCAGGCTCCGGACGAGAAGCTGCGCAGCGATCTCTCCCCTGTACTGTTCTGGGCGCCAGAACTCAAGGCGGACAAGGACGGGCTTGTGGAGCTGAGCTTCAAGACCTCCGACCGCCTCTCGCGCTTTGCAGTCCAGGTCTTCGCCCACGACCGAAAGTTCTCTAACAACAGCCTGCGTCAGCTGATGACGGTCAGCCTGCCGGTCAAGTTGGACATAAATCGGACGGGCACTCTGTTCGAAGGCGACAGCATCTGCATCCCGGTATCGGTCTCAAGCCTTCTGGAAAGCAAACAGAGCGGCGTTCTGGAGATATCGTTCCTCAGACGGGACGGCAGCGGCAAGGTACTGGACTGCAGTCGCTTCAATATTACGGTCGAGCCTTCGGAAGTAATCAGCCGCAGCGCCGGCCTGCTGGTGCCTGAAGGCCTGAGCAGGCTGGGCATACTCG
>JAEDLO010000140.1 GCA_016295245.1 Bacteroidales bacterium
AGCAGGTAGATGCATCCCAGGAGGATGAGTCCGCAGCCGAGCAGCAGGCTCAGCGTTGCGCTTCCGAGGTGAGGGGTGCTCAGTGACATAAAGCCCAGCACTGCTGCGGCGATGCCCAGCAGGAAGTTCAGCCACCAGAACCTGAAGTGAATCAACTTGTAGTCAAATGACCTGATAGCCAGGTTAATGCCTTCGAAAATCAGGAAGAAAGAGAAAATGAACGGGATGAGTCCTGCCACGAAATGCTTGTTCTCGAGCAGAAGCACGCCGAGAATGATCTGAAGGATAGATGAGAGGATTACGCTTCCGCTCTGTGGAAAATAGTGGCGGATGTTGAGCCAGTTGAGGAAATTGGCCGCGCCCGAAACAAGGCACAGCAGGCCGATGAGCCAGGCGATGGAGATGATGGTGGCGGCAGGCCTGCAGATGCTGATGATTCCCAGGGCTATGAGCGCTGCCGAGGTGATGCCCATATAAATTTTTCTTGACGGTAACATATCGTTGTCGATTTTTGTATTTGATTCAGATGGTACAAAGACCGTGCTTTGTGCCTTTTGACGACAATCTGTCAGTTTCATTGACAATTTTGCGTATTTTTGCATTATGACTGAAGTGTTTCTGGTTGTTATCGCTGCGGTTATCCTTGCTAGCATCATACTTAACATAGTATCAACCCATATCGGTGTACCGGCGCTCCTTGCCTTTATGACGCTGGGAATCCTCTTCTCGCAGTGGGGGATTCTTCCCGAGCGCGTGGAGAGTATGTCCATAGCCAAGGAAACCTGCTCCATCGCGCTGATTTTCATAATGTTCTACGGTGGCTTCGGCACTCGTTACGAGTCGGCCAAACCCGTGTTTCGCGAAGCTGTGCTGCTCTCCACCCTGGGAGTGGTGCTGACTGCTTTGCTGGTAGGTCTCTTCTGTCGCCTTGCCTTGGGCTGGGGATGGCTTGAGAGCCTGCTTTTCGGCTCGGTGATGGGCTCAACCGATGCCGCGTCCGTGTTCTCGGTACTGCGCAGCAAACGCCTCGGCCTGAAGAACAACACGGCCCCTCTGCTTGAGGTGGAAAGCGGCTCCAATGACCCTGCCGCCTTTATGCTCACGAGCATCGTTCTCTCGCTTATGAACGGAAGCGCCGACGGGGGCAAGGTGGTGCTGCTTATATTCGAACAGCTCTTTTTCGGCGCCGTCTTCGGCGTGGTCATCGCAAAACTCGCCGTCTATGCCATCCGGCGCCTGCATTTCCCGACCGATGGGCTCAACTCGCTCTTTGTCTTGGCGGTCGCCCTCGCCTCGTACGCCCTTCCGAGCTTCGTCAACGGCAACGGCTACCTCTCCGCCTACATCGTGGGCGTGATTCTTGGCAACGAGGATTTTGATGACAAGCGCTCCATGGTGAACTTCTTTGACGGAATCACCGGCTTGATGCAGGTGTTCATCTTCTTCCAGCTGGGCCTTTTGGTGAAGGTGCAGAATCTACCTCAGGCAATACTCCCTGCGCTTGCGATTTTCGCCTTTATGTTCCTGATTGCCCGCCCGGTGTCGGTTTTCTCTCTGCTGGGCTTCAACCGCAGGTTCAGCAGGTGCCAGAACGCCCTCATCTCCTTTGTCGGCCTCAGGGGCGCCTCCTCAATCGTGTTTGCCATCGTTGCGATGGTGGGCGCGCCTATTCTGCAAAATGACCTCTTCAACATAGCCTTTATCATCGTGATCATCTCCATTGCCCTACAGGGCTCGCTTATCCCACTGGCTGCGCGCAAACTGGGTATGGTGGACAAGGCTTCAGACGTGATGAAGACCTTCAACGACTATGTCGAGGGCGGTGTGGTCAACTTCGGCAGTGTGAAGGTCGATGCGGAAAGCGCCTGGAACGGCTTGAAGATAAGCGAGCTCAAACTTCCCAAGGAGATGCTCATCGTTCTGATAATCAGGGCAGGGGAGCGCATCCAGCCTCGCGGAGACAGTGTCATTTTGGCCGGAGACCAGCTTATACTGATGGCAAG
>JAEDLO010000008.1 GCA_016295245.1 Bacteroidales bacterium
CTGTTTATCAGTGATATAATCGCCAGGGCAGGTTCAAAGCAAAAGAGTATCGTAAACCCTTCGAACTACAAGACAGGAAGGTACAGAGTGAATTATAAGGACGCCGAAAGTATTTCAATCTATTTCGCCGCCCCATCTTACTCCAACCTGCTTGACACGAAGTGCAACTATGTAATGAAAAACGGCCTGAGGCGTACCAGCGGCACCACCATAGAAAATATGGTGAGGTTTGACAACATCGACTATGGCAAGAATGTCTTTGAAGTCAGCATAGCGGGAAGCAACTTGCCGGAGTCGAGCAAGCGCGTGATTGTCACGGTCATCCCGCCTTGGTATGCAAGCAACGTTGCATTCGCATTCTACGCTCTGTTGTTGCTTAGCATTGTGTCGACCAATTTCGTCTTGTACAGCCGCAGAAAAACTCAGAGGCAGGAAGCCAGGATCAAGGAGCTGATGAACGAGAAGCAGAAGGAAATCTATCAGTCCAAGGTCAACTTCTTCACGGACATCACCCACGAGATCCGCACTCCGCTGACGCTAATTAAGATGCCGCTCGAGAAGGTGATAAGCAACAAGAGTTACGACCCGTCGGCAGAAAAAGATATGCTGACCATCCAGGCCAACACGGACCGTCTCATCACTCTTACCAACCAGCTGCTGGACATCCGTAAGCTCGAACAGGGCAATCCTGAGATACATTACACGCAGCAGGATATCTGCTCTCATCTGCGTGAAATATGTGACGGTTTCCGTAATGTAGCAGATGACCAGAACACCAGCTTGGAACTCATCCTCCCTGAAGAGAGTCACAAGATGCTCTATTCGAAGGACGGCCTGGAAAAGATTGTAGGCAACCTGATTTCCAACGCCCTCAAATACGGCAAGGACAGCATCGTCGTGAGCCTGACACTTTACGATGACATCATCCGCATCCGCGTCAATTCGAACGGCGAGAGGATCCCTGAGGAAAACCTCGAGAACATCTTCAAGAAGTTCTTCCACGGCGGCAAGGGCACAGGCCTCGGCCTGCCGCTTGCGAGAGCAATCGCAGAGCAGCACGGAGGCCGTCTGTTCGTGGATGCCGAAATCAAGGACGCAAACTCATTTGTCGTCGAGATTCCAAACAAACAGCTCGAAAAGGAGAACCAGGTCATCGGTGACGCAGCCGAAGAGACAGAGAAGAAATATGATTTCGACAACTCCCGCCACACAGTGCTCATAGCCGAAGACGACCGTGATTTCAGAGCCTACCTTGCAGAGCAGTTGTCAAGTGAGTACAATGTGGTGGTGGCGCCTAACGGAAAGGCAGCTCTCGAAATCGTCGAAAGGCAGAAGATTGATATCGTCATCAGCGACGTGATGATGCCTGAGATGGACGGATGCCAGCTCTGCAACGCCATCAAGACCAATATGGACACCAGCCATATCCCTGTCATCCTGCTTACTGCAGCCGTCGGAATGCAGACGCGCATCGAAACCCTTCAGGTCGGCGCCGAGGGCTACATCGAGAAGCCTTTCCCTATAGCCCTGCTGATGGCCAATATCGCCAACGTATTCAAGAACAAGGAGATATCATACCACCAGTTCGCCAACTCGCCGCTGACACACTACAACAGCGTGACATCCAACAAGGTCGATGACGCCTTTATGGAGAAGCTCCACAGCGCGATAATGCAGCACATCTCTGAGCCTGACCTGAGTATCGACACTCTGACAAACATACTCGGCACCAGCAAATCTACACTATACCGTAAGGTAAAGGCCAATACCGACCTGAATATCAATGAGTATGTGCGTCTATGCCGACTCAAGCAGGCCGCAGAGCTGCTTTCAAGCCAACAATACAGAATCAATGAGGTTGCCTTCCTGGTCGGCTTCTCATCATCTTCCTACTTTGCAACCAGCTTCCAGAAGCAGTTCAATATTTCTCCTTCTCAATTCGTCAAGAACCTGAAGAACAAACAATAAAACTAAAGAAGGTGACTGTCGGTCGAAAGACCTTCAGTCACCTTCCTTTATCAGGATTATCTTACGAGAGACTAGATGTACATATTGATGATAGCCTCGTAGAGCTCCTGCTTACCTGAGGTAGATGCAGGCTCGCCTGCCTTGCGGGCGTAGTCAGCAACCTGGTCGAGGGTGAGCTTGCCGTCCTCGAAGTCCTTGCCGATGCCGCTGTCGAATGAAGCGTAACGCTCCTTGAGCATAGCAGGGATCTGTGAGTTCTCGAGGATGTCAGCTGCGATCAGAAGAGCGCGTGCCATTACATCCATACCGGCGATGTGGCTGATGAAGATGTCCTCGAGGTCGGTAGAGTTACGACGGGTCTTTGCATCGAAGTTGGTACCACCGCCCTGGAGGCCGCCGCCCTTGACGATTACCATCATAGCCTGTACCATCTCGTAGAGGTCGATTGGGAACTGGTCGGTATCCCAGCCATTCTGGTAGTCACCGCGGTTAGCGTCGATTGAGCCGAGCATACCGCAGTCAACTGCGCACTGGAGTTCGTGCTCGAAGGTGTGGCCAGCGAGAGTAGCGTGGTTAACCTCGATATTCACCTTGAAGTCCTTGTCAAGACCGTGAGCGCGGAGGAAGCCGATTACAGTCTCGGTGTCAACATCGTACTGGTGCTTTGAAGGCTCCATCGGCTTAGGCTCGATGAGGAACACGCCCTTGAAGCCCTTTGAGCGGGCATAGTCGCGTGCCATCCTGAGCATAGTAGCCATATGCTCCTTCTCACGCTTCATATCGGTGTTCAGGAGGCTCATATAGCCCTCACGGCCACCCCAGAATACATATGCATCACCACCGAGCTCGATAGTAGCGTCGATAGCGTTCTTGATCTGAAGCATTGCGCGTGCTGCAACGTTAAAGTCAGGGTTGGTTGATGCGCCGTTCATATAGCGCTTGTTGCCGAATACGTTTGCGGTACCCCAGAGGTTCTTGATGCCGGTCTCTGCCTGCTTCTGCTTAAGGTATGCAACTACCTCCTTGAGGTTTGCCTCATATTCCTCGGCTGTAGCAGCCTCGGCTACGAGGTCGGTGTCGTGGAAGCAGTAGTACTCGATGCCGAGTTTCTGCATAATCTCGAAACCTGCGTCAACTTTGTTCTTTGCTGCCTCAACCGGGCAAGCTGCTCCATTCCAAGGGAAGCTCTTGGTGCCGCCGCCGAACTGGTCGCCACCCTCTGCACAGAGTGTGTGCCACCAAGCCATTGCGAACTTGAACCAATCCTTCATCTTTTTGCCGGCTACAACCTGCTCAGGGTTGTAGTAGTGGAATGCAAGTGGGTTCTTGCTGTCTTTGCCCTCGAACTGGATCTTACCAATCTGCGGGAAATATTCTTTTGTTGCCATAATGAGTGATTATTTTTGGTGTAAAATTACAAAGATTTTTCCAATTCTTCTTTCCATTTTTCGTATGCCTGGTCAAGAGCCGGTTTCCATCCGGCCTGAGGCTCAACCAAACCCTCGAGGGTCAGGTTGGAGAATGCCTCCTCAGTGGTCTTGTAGAAGCCTGCACCGAGGGCTCCACCGCGGGCGGCACCCAAAGAACCGTCAGTATTGAGCAGTTCAATCGTTGAGTCACACAGGGTTGCAAGCGTGCCACGGAAGATTGGGCTGAGGAACATATTGGCCTTGCCCGCACGGATGACCTTGAGGTCGAGGCCGAGGTTCTTCATAATATCGATGCCGTAGCGGAACGAGAAGGCGATGCCTTCCTGGGCAGCGCGGAGGATGTGCGCCTTGCTGTGGCGTACGAGGTCAATTCCTACCATCCTTGCGCCCACCGTCTTGTTGACGAGCACTCGCTCTGCGCCATTGCCGAAAGGCAACATCAAAAGGCCGTCGGAACCTGCAGGCACCGTTGCGGCGAGCTCATTCATCACAGGATAGCTAAGGTCGCTGGAGACATTCCTGTGGATCCAGGAGTTCATAATGCCGGTGCCGTTGATGCACAAAAGAACACCCAGGCGAGCTGCGTCGGCGGTGTTGTTGACGTGCAGGAAGGTGTTAACGCGCGACTGCGGGTCAGCCTTCGGCACATCGGTAACGCCGTAAACCACGCCGCTGGTGCCGCCCGTTGCGGCGATTTCGCCAGGGTTGAGCACGTTGAGCGAGAAGGCGTTGTTCGGCTGGTCGCCGGCGCGGTAGCAGATAGGAGTGCCCTCAGGGATGCCCAGAAGGTCCTCCGTCTTCTTGTCCGTTGCGGCCTGGAAGCCGATTGAAGGCACGATTTCAGGGATGAGCTCCGGATCGATGCCGTAGTAATCGGCCACGAAGTCGGCCCTGCATCCATTCTTGAAGTCCCAGAGAATCTGCTCTGAAAGGCCGGTCTCGGTGGTTGACACCTTGCCCGAGAGCTTGTAGGCCGCATAGTCGCCCGGAAGCATAAACTTCCAGATCTTCGCGTAGATCTCCGGCTCGTTTCTCTTTACCCAGGCGAGTTTCGATGCGGTGAAGTTGCCCGGAGAGTTGAGAAGCTGAGACATACACTTGTCATATCCGATGCCCTCGAGGGCTTCGGCGCCGATTTCAACGGCGCGGGAGTCACACCAGATGATGGAGTCCCTGACCGGCTTGACGTCGCTGTCAACCGCTACAAGTCCGTGCATCTGGTAGGTGATGCCGATGGAAGCGACCTTGGAGATTTGGTGGCGTGTGGCAATATCCTTCACACCGGTGCAGATGAAGTCCCACCACATTTCAGGGGACTGTTCTGCCCAGCCGTTGCGGACAGCCTTGATAGGAGCCTCGCTCTTCGGATTGGTTGAAGAGTCGACGCAAACGCCGGTCTCTATGTCAAGAAGCGAAACCTTGACAGACGATGAACCGATATCGATACCTAATGAATACATTGTATTGTTTTGATTAGTCAATTCCGTCAATGGTGTTGATGTTGCCCTCGGCGTCGTAGGTAAGCTCGCAGACCTTGAGGCTGCGCAGGCAGTTGATGCCGTTTGAAGGCACGCTGTCGTGGTGGAAGAGCCACCATTTACCCTCGAACTCCACGATGCTGTGGTGGGTGGTCCAGCCGACTACAGGGGTGAGAATCTGGCCCTTGTAGGTGAATGGTCCGTAAGGGTTGTCGCCCACGGCGTAGCAGAGCAGATGAGTGTCGCCGGTAGAGTAGCTGAAGTAGTACTTGCCGTTGTATTTGTGCATCCAGCTGGCCTCGAAGAAGCGGCGCGAGTTGTCGCCGGCAAGCAGCGGCTGTCCGTTCTCATCGAGAATCACGACGTCGCGAGGCTCCTCGGCAAACTGAAGCATATCGTCAGAGAGCTTGGCAACCTTGGCGCAAAGTGCAGGCTCGTCGTCCTTCGGGAGGACTGACCCTTTGTCGAGCGCCTTGTTGTTGCGGTAGCGCTGAAGCTGACCGCCCCAGATACCTCCAAAGTAGAAGTAGTGCTCGCCGTTCTCCTCATAGACACACACGTCGATCGAATAGCTGCCCCTCATAGGGTCCGGCTGAGGCACGAACGGGCCGCAAGGGTTGTCGCCGACGGCAACGCCGAAGTGGAACACGTCGTTCTTGTCCTTCATCGGGAAGTAGAGGTAGTATTTGCCGTCTTTGCGGGCGATGTCGCAGTCCCAGAGCTGACGGCCGGCCCAGGCGATATCCTCCCTCTTGAGGACAACGCCGTAATCCTTGACAGGCGAGGTCATAGGGTCATTGCCTTCGAGCGAGAGGACGTGGTAGTCCTTCATATCATACTCGCTGCCGTCGTCGTCATCGGGAATACCTGACTCCCAATCGTGTGAAGGGTAGATGTAGAGCTTTCCGTCAAAAACGTGAACTGACGGATCCGCCATATAATCTGATGGCCAAACGTATCTTTTTTTGGTTTTCATATATTGATTATTGGTTTTCTTTCATTCTCTGCTCGATGGCAGTGTTGATTTCGTCCATCTTCTCGTCGCTGAGCTCATACTTGCTGATGATGAAGATTGCAAGCAGCAGCAGGACTGCAGGGATGACGCAGACGAGCCAGAGGATACCCTGCTGGGCAAGCTGAGTCTGCTCGGCTGCAGCAGCATCATACTTCACCAGGGCGAGGACCAGACCCGGAACGACGCCACCCAGGGCCATACCGGCCTTGAAAAAGATGCCGGTCAGGGCGTTCACGATGCCGGCGATGCGCTTGCCGGTGGTGTACTCGCCGTAAGCGACAACCTCAGGGACGAGGGCCCACATATAACCGGTGGCGGTGATGATACCGGTGCTCTTGATGAACTGGGCCACGCACAGGAGCCAGAACTGCGACTTCAGGGCAGGGATACTCACGAAGATGTACATCATCGCCATACCGACTACCGCAGTGCCGAGGAAGAGGTAGAACATACCCTTCTTGCCTATCTTCTTCTTGATTGCCGGAACCAGAGGCATAAAGATGAAGGCAGGGATGGTGCCGAGCCACATAAAGGCTGTGGTCATAAAGGCGTTGGCGTGGATAGTGCTGGTCATAAAGTACGAGTCGGCTGCATTGCTCACACTCATCATCGCGAAGGCTGTGATGAAGAAGAAAGCCAGGACGCGCAGAGGCTTGTTGCGGCCGAACTCGGTCCACAGGTCACTGACCTTTACGTTGGCGGACTCCTTCTCGTCCATCACCACCCTCTCCTTACATTGCGAGAAGCAGAAAATGAGGAGCAGAAGGCCGGCGATGGCGAAGATGGCCATAGTGATGAACCAGGCGCTTGCAGACTCGGGGGTATTGTAAACGGCCTCCATCTTGCCGGTCTGAGGGTTTGCAACCTTAGGGGCGAAGATGGCGATCACCAGCGGAAGGGACTTGACTGCAAGACCGCCGAGGTTGGCCATAAACATACGGGTGGAAGTGAGCACAGTGATTTCATCCGTGTCGCGGGTAAGCGAGGAATTGAGGGCTCCGTAAGGCACATTCACCAGGGTGTAGCACATAGACATACCAACGTAGGTGATGTAGGCATAGGCAACGGATCCGCTGAACTTGCCCCAGAAGCAAAGAATGGCAAGACCTACGAGAGGAATACCTCCGAGGACGAGCCAGGAGCGGTATTTTCCCCACTTCGGATTACCCTTGTCGACGATGGTTCCGACGATAGGATCCCAGAGCACGTCCACAAGACGCACGATGAGGAACATAACAGCGGCCACCTCAGGCTTGAGGCCATATACGTTGGTGTAGAAGAAGAGCAGCCAGATGCTGATTGTCTGATAAATCAGGTTTTGAGCAAGGTCTCCTGAACCGAATCCGATTCGTTGAAGCCAGCTGAGCTTGTAGAAGCCGTTTTTAGCGTTTTCAGTGTTACTCATTATCGTTTTGATTGTTTAATTCGCGCGTTCTTTCCATTATACAAATATAAAGAAGTAATGTCGCACCATAGGCGAAGAATCAATCAAATGCTTTCATTTTTGTTTCAAATAATCGCCCTAGGCTTATTCAAAACCTTATGACCTATTTTTGAAACAGAGTTATTTTCTATTTATCTACTTTTGTGTCGAAACCACCAAAGGCTAAGCCAAAACAAATGAAACTCAGCCCCGCAATATCAATTCTGCTAGCCGCAACGGCCGCCCTGTCCTGCTCTACAGACGAGAAAGGCAAGGCTGTCTTCGACTATTTCGAATATGCGGGAAACGACACCTTCTACCTTGAGCACCCGCTTCCGGACGAGAGTTGGGTCTATAATCCCATACTTCCGGGCTGGTACTCCGACCCGAGCATCTGCACCAACGGCGAGGGAGACTATTTTCTGGCGACATCGACCTTTGTATATTATCCGGGCGTTCCGCTCTTCCATAGTCGCGACCTGGTGAACTGGAAGCAGATTGGAAACGTCCTGACCAGCGATGCGCAGATGGCGGGAATGGAAGGCCAGGGCGTCAGTGGCGGCATCTTCGCCCCTGACATCAAGTACAATCCGGCAAACAAAACCTACTATATGACGACCATCAACGTCGGCACGGGCAACTTCTTCGTGAAGACTACCGACCCGTGGGGCGAGTGGTCGGAACCTATTGCGCTTCCTGAAGTGCACGGCATCGACCCGTCGTTCTTCTTTGACGAGGATGGACGCGCCTATATCGTGAACAATGACGACGCGCCTGACGGAAAGCCTGAGTATGACGGCCACAGGACGATACGTATCAGGGAGTTCGACACAGCGACCGACAAGGTTTGCGGCGAAGAGATCATCCTGCTCAACAAGGGGGTAAGACCTGAAGAAAAGCCTATCTGGATCGAAGGTCCGCACATTTACAAGATTAACGGCAAGTACTTCCTGATGGCCGCCGAAGGCGGTACGAGTGTGGAGCACTCGGAGGTCATTCTCCGCGCAGACTCCCCTATGGGCCCGTACACCCCGTGGAAGGGAAATCCTATCCTTACCCAGAGACATCTTGACGCAAACAGGGACAATCCTGTCACCTGTGCGGGTCACGCCGATCTCGTGCAGACCCCCGAGGGTGACTGGTGGGCGGTGTTCCTTGCCTGCAGGCCTACCCACGATGACCACGAGAACCTCGGCAGGGAGACCTTCCTGATGCCGGTTAGATGGAGCCAGGACGGCTTCCCTTATCTGACTGAAGGCGAGCAGACCGTTCCTCCTATTGTCAAGGTCAATGGGGCCGCCAGAGGCGAGAGTGTCACTTTCGGCAACTTCCGCGTCAGGGATGAATTCAACAGCGATAAACTCGGACTCGAGTGGATGACCCTCAGGAGCGGTGCAGAGCATCTTTACTCCCTTGACGAGAAGAAAGGCAGCCTTACTCTTAACTGCTCGCCTGTCAAGGCAAGCGACAAGTCAACCCCTGCCCTGATTGCACGCAGGCTCCAACACCACAGTTTCAGAGCATCGACAGGAATGAGCTTTGACGGCGGAGGCTCCGCCGGTATGATACTGTTCAAAGACGAGACCCATCACTACAGCTTCCTTTCCGACGGAGAAATTCTCAGTGTCCTGAAGGAAGACACCCTTCTGGCCTCGGTCAACACCGGGTCATACAAACAACTTGATTTGATAATCTCTTCGGACGGCCGCCAATTCCAGTTCGCCTATAAACTGGACGGTAATCAGGAAACGGTACTGCTCAACAATGTGAGCGCCGAACACCTTAGCACCAAAACTGCAGGCGGCTTCACCGGTACGACGATAGGAATATACGCAACTGATTAGACTATTGCTGAACTTCACCTTTTCGGTCCGTTACTTTGGGACAGGTAACGGACCGATTTATTTGAAATCAAACACTTAATGCAATGATAACACTCAAAAAACTCCTTCTGGCAGCATCAGCAGCCTGCCTTCTTCTCTCTTCCTGCACTTCCGGCAAGCACGAGTACCGCAACTATCTGCTCGAGCTCGGCTACACACAGGAGCAGATTGACAACAAACTCCTGGAAACCTACAATGAGGTCTTCCACAGCGAAAGAGCCGCTTACAAAGAGGTCGGCGACGACCTTGGCTATGTAGCTGACGTCAAGAATAATGACGTGCGCACCGAGGGCCAGTCCTACGGTATGATGGTGGCCGTCCAGGTCGGCAACCAGGATATGTTCAACAGGATCTGGAGATGGTCAAAGAAATATATGAGGCATAACGAAGGCCCTTCAAAGGGACTCTTCGCCTGGCATTGCCGCTATGACGGCAGCCAGATCGACAAGGGCTCCGCTTCCGACGGCGAGTTGTATTTCGTGACCGACCTGCTCCTGGCGTCAAGGCGCTGGGGCAACGACGGCGAAATCAACTATCTTGCAGAGGCGCAGGAGCTTCTCAACGATCTTTTCAGCAAGGACGGAACCGGCGGTGTGACCAATATCATCAACACCGAGCACAACCTCATCTGCTTCTGCCCCGACACCCTCGCCTACAAGCACACCGATCCTTCATACCATCTTCCAGCCTTCTACGAAATCTGGGCGGAGAGTGCACAGGACGGCCGTGAGGACTATTACAGACTGCTCGCCGACGAGGCCAGGAAATACCTCCACAATGCCTGTGACGAAAAGACCGGCATCAACCCGGACCAGAGTGAGTTCGACGGCACCCCTATCAGCCGCCACTTCGGACCGTTCCACTATATCTCAGAGTTCCACTATGACTCTTGGAGAGTGCCAATGAACATCACTATGGACTACTGCTGGTACGGAAAGGACAAGGAGTGGCAGAGCGCCTACGCCGACAAGTTCCAGAGCACGATGGCTTCATACGGCATCGAGAGCTTCCCGGACCAGTTCAGTATGGACGGCAAGGAGCCTCAATTCATTATGGGAGCCGGCGGCTACAGGACCCTGCGCCATTCTATTGGCCTCGTGGGCACGACTGCCACCGCAAGCCTTATGACCGACAACCAGTACAGCAAGGACATCGTCCGCCACTTTATGGATATGAAGCTTGAGCCATACGAGGACGGCTATTATGATGTTTATTATGACGGTCTGGTAAGCCTTTTCTCGCTCCTTCACCTGAGCGGCAACTATCGTATGAACGACTGGACTCTAACTCTTGACTGATATGAAACTCATCCGTCTTGCCGGAATCGCATCAGCTGCGCTGATGCTTTCCGCCTGCTGCGGGCAGCAGATTCCCCTTGTTTACGACGTAGAGAACAGCGGGGCGCATTATGCCAAACCTGCGCTGCCCGAAATGGGAGAGCTGAAGGCTTGCGAGAGCCTTCCCGACCCTTTGGAATGGTCTGACGGAAGCGGCAAGGTAGAGAAATTCAAGGATTGGGAAAGGCGCAGGAGCGAAATCCTCGCCGAAATCCAGCATTATGAGACCGGCGTCAAGCCGGCCACTCCAAAAGAGTGCGTGAGCGCGCGCCTTCAGGGCGACACACTGCTCCAGGTATGCGTGCGCATAGGTGGCGACAGCCTCAACATCAACGCGCCCGTCCGCATCCCTGAGGGCGAGGGCCCGTTCCCTGCCATCATCGGTCTTGGCTTCGGCGCAAGGCCGGGCAGCCTCCCGCCTGATATCTTCTCAAGCCGCAATATCGCAGTGGTCAGCTTCCCGTTCTGGGAGGTGATGAACCACACCCAGACGCGCGGCAAGGAACCGGTCAACAGGATACTCCCGGAATACGAGGAAAACGGCGCCTATACTATGTGGCCGTGGGGCGTAAGCCGTCTTATTGACGCGTTGGAGCTGGTCTCTGACCAGATGCGCATCGACACCCGCCATCTGGCCATCACCGGCTGCTCTTTCGCAGGCAAGATGGCCCTCTTTGCAGGGGCCTTCGACGAGCGCATCGCTCTGACGATAGCCCAGGAGCCGGGTGGCGGCGGCGCTGCTGCCTGGAGAGTGAGTGAAACACTTGGGCACGTAGAGACCATCGAGCGCACCAATTACGCCTGGTTCAAAGAGAGTATGAAAAACTTCGAGCTGGAGAATGTGAAGTACCTGCCTATGGACCACCACGAGCTGTGCGCCCTCGTTGCACCTCGCGCGCTGCTGGTGCTCGGCAACCCTGACTACCCTTGGCTGGCCGACGAGGCCGGCTATGTAAGCTGTGTTGCGGCAAGAAGGGTTTGGGAGAATTTCGGCATCGCCGACCGTATGGGCTACTCATTCCAGGCAGGGCATATGCACTGTATGCTGCCTGAGGAGCAGAAGCCGCAGGTGGAAGCCTTTGTGGACAAGTTCCTGCTCGGAAAGGACGTGCCGACGGAGGTCACCTATGCCCCGATGTTCGGGGAGGTGGACCTGGAGCGCTGGATAAAGTGGTAGCTATTTCAATTTTACTTTGACTATCAGGTCTATGCAGGATGCCTCCCGCTCAGGGAGCTGGAGTTCAAGCGAATCCGCCTTTTGCCTGTAGCGCAGCGGAGTGCCGTCCAGAAGCGTCGCTGCGGAGACCTTGCCGGGGAGACTGAGCTGTATGCTTCCGGCCTCAGAATCGAGGACGTGAAGGTACACGAAGTCTCCCTTGCGCGTGCTTACGCCCCAGCTCTGCTCGCCCGTAGGACCGGCGAGGGTGCCGTAGATGCTCTCGCCATTGGCCTCGAGCCAGCTGCCGATGGCCCGGAGCCGCTCAAGTGCCTCTTCAGGCAGGGTGCCGTCGGGACGAGGGCCTATGTTGAGCAGGAGGTTGGCGCCCTTGGCGGCGGTCATCACAAGGTAGCGGATGAGCTCGTCGGAGGATTTGTACTGACGGTCGGTGATGTTATAGCCCCAGCTGCGGTTCATTGTCTGGCAGGTCTCGAGCGGGAGTTGGGAAATCTCCTGGCCCGAGAGGCCGTAATCGTTGCGGCCCGGGATGTCGCGCTCGAAAATCTGGATGTCCTCGCCGCCGAAAGGCAGCAGGTGATGGTTGTTGCCCACCAGACAGGCCGGCTGGAGTGAGTGGATGAGCTCGTATTGCTCGTAGAGGTTCCAGATTTGAGGCTGATCCTCGCGAGGACGCGCATCCATATCCCAGACGCCGTCGAACCAGATTGCCCCGATGGGGCCGTAGGAAGTGAGCAGCTCGGTGAGCTGGGTATTCATAAAGTCGAGGTAGTGGCGCCATTCGCCCCCGTCCGGACGACCGGTTCCCAGGCCTGTGCGCCCGCGAGGATAGAAGTCGGTGCGCCCCCAGTCAAGGTGGGAGTAATAGAGGTGGAGCTTGATGCCCTGATTGGCACATTCTGCAGCGAGCTCGCCTATCACATCGCGTCCGAAGGGCGTCGCGTCCACTACATTATAGGAACTCGCGGCAGACTTGAACATCGAGAAGCCGTCGTGGTGGCGGGAGGTGATGGTGATGTATCTCGCGCCGGAGGCCTTGATGGCCGACACCCACTCGCCCGCATCGAATTTCGAAGGAAAGAAGCCATCTGCAAGGCGCGGATATTCCTGATAATCAATGTTTTTATTCTGCATCACCCACTCTCCCTGGCCGAGCATCGAGTAGATGCCCCAGTGGATAAAGATGCCAAAGCGGTCCCGGGAGAAACTCTCGCGGGCTTCAAGATTAGCTTCGGATGGGACATAGTCCGTCTGGGCGGCGGCACGAGGGCAGAAAGCCGCAAGTACCAGAAGCAGCAAAACAATATTCTTCATAATGGACAAGATTAGTCTGCAATAGGAATGTCGAGCACAAACCGGGCACCCGGAGAGTAGTTGCGATCGAGATATACTTTGCCGCCGAGCTTCTCTGCCAGAATAGAGCAGATGCTCAGTCCAAGTCCTGCTCCCTGCTTGAAGCTGTCGAGCTTGACGTAGCGGTTGAAGATGACCTCAGCCTTGTCCGGCGGCACTCCGATACCTGTATCGGCTACATAGAAGGTCACATAGCCCTTTGTCTCTTCAGTCGTGCAGCCGATGGTAATGGAGCCTTTCTCGGTATTCTTGATGGCGTTTGTCAGATAGTTGATGAGTATCTGCTGGATGCGCATCACGTCGGACTTGATAGTGAGATCTTCCGGAACCTTCTCTTCGTAAATCAGCTTGATTGCCGGCGGCACCCTGCCCTCAACCATTTTGAGAGCGAAGTCGCAGGCAGTTGAAGGACGCATCTGGGTGATGGTAATCTTGTAGTTGCCGGTCTCGATGTCAGAAAGGTTGAGGATATCGTCAATGAGGCCGGTGAGCACGAGGCTGCTGTTAGTCACGAACTCGGCGTACTGCTGCTTCTCCTCAGGGGTAAGAGTGCCGTCAGGGAGGCTCAGGAGCTGGGCAAAGCCTACAAGCGCATTGAGAGGGGTGCGGATCTCGTGACTCATATTCTGGACAAAGGTGGTCTTCAGCCTGTTGGCCTTGTCAGCCTCGTCGCGGGAATTGCGGAGCTGCTCGATGTACTTCTCCCTCTCGGCAGTTTCCTTCTGCTTCTTGTGGATATAGTTGACAATGAAGGATATAAGGAGTAGCAATACGACGAAGAGCGAGATGACTACTATCATATTGGAGCGGTCAAGCTTACGCTCAGTGGCGCTCAGGGTGTTGCTCAGCTCGGTGTTGCCCATCAGAGCGGCGAACTGATCCACGTTGTTGCCGTGGCTTTCCGCCAGGGAGTAGTAAAGGATGTCCACGAGCCTGGCCTCGACAAAGGCCAAAGCCGCATCATTTTTGTAAAGGGAGGCGAGTTCTGAGAAGTATTTGAGGTCTATCGCATTATTGAACTGGGCAACATTGTTGCGGAAAGTGTCCCAATCGCCCTTTGCTGCAGCCTCAGTCGTCTGGTACATCAAATCGCCCTTGGGATAGTAGCGCTTGTAGTATCGAGTGGAACTTTTGACCTCGTCACGATACTTGGCGTAGGTCTTCATATCGCCCTTGCGGGCATAGTATCGGGACTCGTGGTAGCAGCAGCGCAATGAATCGATAGGCACCGCGGCAATCTTTTCCGCCTCGTCAAGGAAAAGGCGGGTCGAGTCGTTATCGATATGATAGGTCTCGGAGAGCTCGAGGAGGGTTCGGATGATGACGGTTTCGTTCTTGATTATCGGGTCCGTCGTGTTTGCATAGACCTTGTAGGCATTGAGGGCATAGCGGCGGGAGTTGACATAGTCGCCTTTCTGCCAATAAATCAGTGAAAGATAGCGGTTGCCTTCGTAAATACCGTATTCGCTGTTAAGGTCTTTGGCATCCACGAGCATTCGCTTGATGAGGTCCATCACCGCGAACTCGTCGTGTTCGTTATCGGTAAGATACATCGCCGCACGGGTGTAGGCGTTGAAGTAGAACTGAAGCTGGCCCATCTCCTGGGCCTTTTTCATCAGATTGTCCATCGCCGTGAGAACCTGCTCCTTGGAGCTGCCGCGGCAAAGGTGTCTCAATTCGAGAAGGTAGTACTGGAGCTCGGCCTGCTTGTCATTTCTGCTGACGGCAAGATCGAAAAACTGGCGGTTAAGGAGCTCGAAATCAGGAGTTCCTACGGCCTCGTCAACAAGCTCGTAAAGTTGTTCACACTCCGGAGTAAGCCCCAAATCATTCTTGGCATCAAGATGATACAGGCTTATTGAAAATAAGAGCAGTAATACAACTATTGTTTTCCTCAGCATACTATCGCAAAGATAATATATTTCTCTGTATTTGTTTTATTTACATTGATTATTTATTACAAACGGATAGGCCCGGGAACGCAATGGCGCTCCGGGCCTTTTTCCTTGATTATTCCTTATCCTGAGACTAGTTCTGATACAGATAGACTCCTCCTTTGGTCTCGGCTTCAGGGACCTTGAAATCCACGGTCTGAACGCCGTTCATACGGGTCTTGATATGGATGCGGACGGTCTCCTTGCCGTCAAACAGCTCCTTGAATTCATCCACAGGAAGCGAGAGCCAGGTCCACCACTCCCTTGCATAGCCGTCAGAGTTTGCGTCGTGGCAGAGCACCAGGTCGAGGAACTTCTCGCCGCTCGGCTGATAGTCGGGTGCATAAACGAGCTTGAAATTGTGGAGATTGTAATTGTCGCAGTTGAAGCCGACATAGAAGTTGAAATACTTCGAGCTCATCTGCGGATTGCGCGGATAGAGGTTGAAGCTTGTGCCCTCGTTGCCGAAATCTGCGGCGTCCGAAATCTGTGCAAGGCGGCAGCTTTCACCCACAATCATATCCGTATCCACCTTGAGGAGGTTAATCTTGAGTTCCTCAGCCTCAAGGCTGCCATCTACGGTGAAGTAGATAACTGCCCTCTGCTGATCTTTCAGCCCAAAGGAAACAGGCTTTACCGGGGTTAACACACGGCCTTCGTCGGTAACGAAACTGTCAACGGTGGCGTCACTGACATTGGCTGTGACGATGCTGTAGTATGAGTACACCTCTACCTGGTCCTTGCCGTCTTTGTTGCAGGACACTGCGAAAAAGGACAGCACAATTGCTGCAATAAGTGAAATTCTCTTCATATCTGATTTGTGTTTTTTGTGTTCTTTCGCATCTATAACTACGAACAGTTCCAAATACTGCGTAAAAAAGTGAAAAATTTTTCAGTTCAGCACAATTTTTAAGTTTTCACGCAGTAATTTTAAGTTATTATCGTTATAGGTGTATGACAGACGACAAGACTCTGGCTATCAGATGCGGAGATGGGGACAACGCTGCCCGCGAGGAGCTGTACAGAAGGTACAGCCCACGCCTGCTTTCCCTGTGCCTGCGCTACTGCCAGGATCGTCCTCAGGCCGAAGACACGATGCACGACGCCTTCGTCAGAATACTTGAGTCCATAGGCAAATACCGCTACACGAGCGAAGGCTCGCTTTACAGCTGGATGGCCCGGGTCACGGTCAACCTATGCTTCGATTCCCTGCGCAAGCGCAGGAGGGTGAAGGAGTCACTCGTCGGCGATTTCAGCACCGCCGATTTCGCCTCGCTCTCCGAGACTTCGATTCAGACGCAAAGCCTCGAACCCGGCAAACTCAAGAAAATGGTCGAAGAGCTGCCGCTGGGCTACAGGACTGTCCTGACGCTCTACGCCGTCGAGGGTCTGTCCCATAAGGAGATAGGTAAACTGTTGCACATCAAGGAGAAAAGCTCCGCCTCGAACCTCGCGCGGGCAAGGGCGATGCTCTCCGAAAAAATCAAGAGCTATTATGAAAATGACTGACAGGGAAAGAGAAGGCTGGGAGAAGGCATTGAGCGAATGCTTTGATTCGCCCGTGCAGGAAGGGGGCGCTGCAGCAGGCTGGGACGAGGTCTGCGACAGGCTTGCCGTGCGCAGGAGAAGGCGCGTGGCTGCACGCTCGGCCCTTGCCCTGTGCTGCTCGGCGCTGCTGCTCGGCGGTCTTGCCCTCTCGCTCAGACCGCAAGGCGTCGAAAGCACTCAGAGCCTCCTGGCGCAGGAGCAGAGCGCAGTTAGCGGCATTCAGGATGCGGAGCCTGTCGGAGAGGTGCTGACAACGGAGAGCTTTGAAGGCCAGGCGAGGGAGCAGACGCTGACTGCTCAGGGCTTTGGAAGCGAGAGTCCGGAGCAAGTGCTGCCGGCTGAGAGCTATGAAAGCAAGGCGGACGGCGAGCGGGCGGCTGTGCGTCCTTCTGAAAACAGAGCGCCGGAAGCCTCCGGCAGCAAGGAAAGCACAAGCGCCGGCAACACCCCGTTCAATACCGGCAACGCCCTCGCTATGGCCCAAGAAACGCCAGGACGCAGGCGCGGCCCTAAAATCGGCTTAGGCCTTGAGATCGGCGGTATGCCTGCCACCAGCGGCACGCTGAATATCAGCGGCGGAGGAATCCAAAGCGCCGTGCAAAGATTTGACAGCCCCGGCGTTGATGTTTTCCAGGCCAGCGGCGAAGCCATCAGCAACAGCGCCAAATACCGCCACCATATGCCTCTGGGCGCAGGCCTCAAGATTGGCATAGGCCTGACTGAGCGCCTGAGCCTGACCACGGGTCTGAACTACACCCTGCTCTGGTCCGAATTGCAGCCACTCGGCAGCGAGGGCAAGAGCGACCAATTCCTCCACTACATCGGCCTCCCTCTTGGCGCAGAATATCGCCTGCTGAGCAAGGGCGCCTTCGCTCTGAGCGCCGGTGCGGGCGTCTGCCTGGACTTTCTGGCTGCCGCCTACATCGACAAGCGCAAGGTGGACGACAAACCCCTGCAATGGACGGCAAACCTCAATGCCGCAGCCCTCTGGGAGCTCAGCGGCAAGCTGAGTCTCTACCTCCAGCCCGAACTCAACTGGTACGTCAGCAAGACCGGCATGAACTCCATCCGCAACGACTCCCCTCTCGGCGCCACCCTGCGCGTCGGCCTGCGCCTGAATCTGTAGGGCCCGGCAAACACAAACAGAAATGCGCGCTTGCCCGAAGCAGGGCTGCACAACGCACAAAAAGGATGACCTTGAAGTCCAATGGACTTTCCGGTCATCCTCTTGTGGTCCCTGCAGGGCATGATCCTGCGACTCCCTGATTATGAGTCAGGTGCTCTAACCAACTGAGCTAAGGGACCCTACAGGCGGTCTTAATACCGCCTGGTATCAGACTTTGATCTCTACCTCAACACCTGAAGGCAGCTCAAGCTTCATCAGTGCGTCAACGGTCTTAGCGTTTGACTCATCGATGTCGAGAAGCCTGCGGTATGAATCGAGCTCAAACTGCTCGCGTGACTTCTTGTTTACGAAAGTCGAGCGGTTGATGGTGAAGATCTTCTTGTTGGTAGGGAGTGGAATAGGACCATTCACCTTCGCACCAGTAGCCTTCACAGTCTCAACGATCTTAGCAGCTGACTTGTCAACGAGCATATGATCGAAAGACTTGAGTTTAATTCTAATTTTCTGGCTCATATCTAGTTTTCTTTTAATTCGTTATTCGTCGTCAGATGCCTTGTATCCGCTCTTCTCGATGATGTCCTTAGCCATTGCTGCAGGCACCTCAGCGTAGTGGTCGAAGGTCATTGTGCTGGTCGCACGGCCTGAAGACAGGGTACGGAGTACAGTGACATAACCGAACTGCTCTGAGAGAGGAACGTATGCTTTCACGATGCGTGCGCCGTTGGATGTTGAATCCATCGCAACCACCTGACCGCGGCGACGGTTGAGGTCACCAACGATGTCTCCCATATAGTCCTCCGGAGTAACGACCTCAAGGCTCATAATAGGCTCGAGGATTACCGGGTGGCACTTAGGGCAGGCGTGACGGAATGCCATACGTGCTGCAAGCTCGAATGAAAGCTGATCGGAGTCAACAGGGTGGAATGAACCGTCGAGGAGAGTAACCTTGAGTGATGGAACCTCGTAACCGGCAAGGCAACCGTTTGCCATAGCTGACTCGAAGCCCTTCTGAACGCAAGGAACGTACTCCTTAGGCACGTTACCGCCCTTAACCTGATTGTCGAACTGGAGACCTGTTACACCTTCATCTGCAGGACCGATCTCAACGATGATGTCTGCAAACTTACCGCGACCACCGGTCTGCTTCTTGAAGACCTCACGGTGCTGGTATGATGTTGTGACAGCTTCCTTGTAGTTAACCTGAGGAGCACCCTGGTTGATTTCCACACCGAACTCACGGCGGAGACGGTCGACGATGATGTCGAGGTGGAGCTCACCCATACCGCTGATGACGGTCTGGCCTGTATCGGCGTCAGACTTCACGGTGAAGGTTGGATCCTCTTCTGCGAGTTTGGCGAGAGCCACACCGAGCTTGTCAAGGTCCTTCTGGGTCTTAGGCTCCACTGCGATACCGATAACCGGATCAGGGAATTCCATAGACTCGAGTGAGAAGTTGTAGCCCTCTGCACAGATGGTATCACCGGTGCGGAGATCCTTGAAACCTACTGCTGCACAGATGTCACCGGCCTCCACGAAATCGATAGGGTTCTGGTGGTTTGAGTGCATCTGGTACAGGCGTGCAACTCTTTCCTTCTTTCCTGAACGTGTGTTGACTACGTAAGAACCTGCGTCAAGGTGACCTGAGTAAGCTCTGATGTAGGCCAGACGTCCTACGAACGGGTCTGTGGCAATCTTGAAGACCAGACCGCAGAAAGGCTCGCTTGCTGAAGGCTGGAGCTGTACCTCGGTGTCCTTGTTGAGATCGGTAGCCTTGGTGGCGCCGATGTCGATAGGAGACGGGAGGTAACGCATCACAGCGTCGAGAAGGAACTGTACGCCCTTGTTCTTGAATGAAGAACCGCAGCAGGCAGGAACGATCTGCATAGCGATGGTACCCTTGCGCAGGGCTGCGATGATCTCTTCTTCAGAAATGGACTCAGGATCCTCGAAGTACTTGTCCATAAGACTTTCCTCGCACTCGGCGGCAGCCTCAAGGAGCTTGTCCCTGTAGAGAGCCACCTGATCCTTCATATCCTCAGGAATCTCACCGATCTCATAGTTTACGAGAGTCTCTTGTCCGTTGTAGAAGAGAGCCTTGTTTGCGATGAGGTCGACGATACCCTCGAACTTTTCTTCAGAACCGATAGGAAGACAGATTGGAACTGCGTTGGCGCCAAGCTTGGTCTTGATCTCCTCGACACAGCCGAGGAAGTCAGCGCCTACACGGTCCATCTTGTTAACATAAGCAATCTTAGGAACGCCATACTTGTCTGCCTGGCGCCATACTGTCTCGGACTGAGGCTGAACGCGACCGACTGCACAGAAAGTAGCAACGGTTCCGTCAAGCACGCGGAGCGAACGCTCCACCTCAACAGTAAAGTCAACGTGACCCGGAGTATCGATCAGGTTGATCTGATAGGTGTCTCCGTTGTAGTGCCAGAACGCAGTAGTGGCAGCAGAAGTGATGGTGATACCACGCTCCTGCTCCTGAACCATCCAGTCCATAGTAGCGGCACCCTCGTGAACCTCACCGATCTTGTGTGTCTTTCCGGTGTAGAACAGGATGCGCTCGGAAGTGGTGGTCTTTCCGGCATCGATGTGGGCCATGATGCCGATGTTTCTTGTGTACTTAAGATCTCTTTTAGCCATCTGACTAACTAACCTGATTGATTAAAAACGGAAGTGTGCGAAGGCCTTGTTGGCCTCTGCCATCTTGTGCATATCCTCTTTACGCTTGTATGCACCACCCTCATTGTTGTAGGCGGCTACGATCTCAGCACAGAGTTTTTCTGCCATAGAGCGGCCGGAGCGCTTGCGGGCGAAGTTGATAAGGTTCTTCATTGAGAGCGAAATCTTCCTCTCCGGACGTAACTCTGTAGGCACCTGGAAGTTTGCACCACCGATACGGCGTGACTTCACCTCGATCTGAGGTGTCACGTTCTCGAGAGCCTTCCTCCAGATATCTAAAGGAGCCTTGTCAGAATCTTTCACCTTCTCGCCTACCATATCAATGGCATCGTAAAAAATTGAATACGCGATACTCTTCTTTCCGTCCAACATAAGATTGTTCACGAAACGGGTAACCATTGTGTCGTGAAACTTAGGATCTGGAAGTAGAATCCTCTTCTTAGGCTTTGCTTTTCTCATTGTTTGAAAGAAATTAAATGTTTAAACCATCCTTCAGGCAATTACTTTGGCCTCTTGGCGCCGTAGAGTGAACGAGACTGAGTGCGTCCTTCTACGCCGGCAGTATCCAAAGCTCCTCTAAGGATGTGGTAACGTACACCTGGGAGGTCCTTCACACGACCGCCGCGAACGAGCACGATTGAGTGCTCCTGCAGGTTGTGACCCTCGCCAGGGATGTAGGCATTGACCTCTTTTGAGTTTGTAAGACGTACACGGGCAACCTTACGCATTGCTGAGTTAGGTTTCTTAGGGGTGGTTGTATAAACCCTAAGGCATACGCCACGCTTCTGAGGACAAGCATCCAACGCACGAGACTTTGACTTTACTTCAATAACCTCGCGTCCTTTGCGAACCAATTGTTGAATTGTTGGCATAAATGGTTGTTAATAAATGAATTATAAAAAGCCCCCATATTTTGGGGGCTGCAAATGTAAGAATTATTTTCCAAATATCAAAACTTTATCTGAAGTCTGCGAACTCCACATCCTTCTCAGAACGCTCTTTGAGGGACTCTTTGGCGGAAGCGGCTTCGAGGCAGGTCTTGACCGTCTGGGCGTCTCCCTTGCGGGCTGCGATGATGGCCCTCAGGTAGTTGCTCTTAGGGCACTTGCAGGTGATGGCTGCGGATGCCTTGTCAAGCTGGCCGTCAAGCAGCAGGGCGAGAGCCTTGTTCTTGCCCTCGGTAGGGGCGAGGATGCGTGCGGCCTCAGCGTAGTTGCCCTTCAGGAGGGCCACGGTGCCCAGGTTTGCGGCAGCCTCAGCGCTTGAAGACTGGCGGAAGAGAGCGGCGGCGGCATCGAGATTGCCCTTCTGGAGCTCGCATACGCCCTTGGCGTTGACCACGTCGTCGTCAGACTTGCGTATTCCTGAGAGGTATGCCTGTGCCACCTCCGGCTGGCCTGCGTTGAGCGAGAGGACGGCAAGGTTGAACTTCGCCCTGTCGGAGCCGTACTTGCTGACGGCAGTCTTGTAGAGGGATTCCTTCCTCTCGGCGGTGTTGGCATTGGCGGCTACGCGCAGCAGGCCTTCCTCGTCGAGCAGGTCGATGGCCTTGTTGGCAAGCTCCTCGAGCTCGGCGTCGCTGAAGTTCTGGTAGTCAACTTCGGCGATCAGGCGGGCGCGGCGCAGCTCAGGGAAGACGTTCTTGTTGATTTCGGTGTAAACCTGGGACATATTGCGGATCTCGTTTTCACGCACCGCAGGGTCGCTGTACATTGAGAGCACGCGGAGGATGAGCTCCTTGTCCTCGATGCTGGAGTTGGAGACGGCTTCCTGGAAGCCTTCCCAGTCCTGGCCAACGCTCTGAACCTCGAGCTGGTCAGCCTGCATTCCGGTCACCTTGTTCCATACCTTGGAGGCTGAACTTGCGCGCTTGTCGGAAAGTTTGGCGTTGAGGGACTGGCCGCCTTCAGGAGAAGCGTAGGCGATAACCTTGGTGCCCTTGACGGTGTAACGAGGGTCTCCGGCAATCTCCTCGAGCGCTGCCTGGAGTTCCTTGATGGACTCGGAGCGGAGCTCGCTGCTCTTGACCTGAGCAGAGTTCTTGGCGTACATAATCTGGCCTTCAGCCTTCTCGTGGAGAACTTCCTGATAGTTGTCCTTCTTGAAGCTGTATTCGCCACTTGAGTGGGCTAGCATCTGGGTGGTGTTGACTCCGTCAGCAACCTTGATTGCCGGCACGACAATCTGCTTGGAACCATAATATACAACACTGCGGAGCTCGAGATACGACTTCTCGACCCCTGGTACGTATTCGAAGGCGAACTTTTCCTTGACGGTGCCGCCCTTTGAGGAAACGACTTTGTGGTTGTCCTTCACCTTGTCACCCTGGTAGGTAAACGGCTCAAGAGCCTTTTCACCTCCCTCATAGACGAGGACCGGAGTCACTTCCATCACGACCTTAGGATGGAAATAGCCGTCAGGGTAGCTGACGCTGATTTCGGCCGGAATCTTGTCGCCGACCAGAGCGAGAACCTCAGGCTCACAGTCAACCTTCACGTTTTCAGCCATTTTCATTTTTTCCGCACGGCTCGCCGAGCAGGAAGCGGCTATCACTACGACAGCCAGTAGAGAGATAAGATTGCTTATTCTTTTCATAATGGAGTTAATGAATTATCACAAGTTCACAAATATAATAAAAAATACGTACTTTTGCGGTGTATGGACACACAGGAACTGCAACGAATAAAAAACAAATACGACATCATAGGCAATGACGCTGCGCTCAACCGTGCGATAGAGACGGCTGTTGCCATTGCCCCCAACGACCTCACCGTGCTGATTACCGGCGAGAGCGGCGTGGGTAAGGAGATAATTCCGCAAATCATCCACCAGCACAGCCTCAGACGTACAGGCAAGTACCTTGCCATCAACTGCGGCGCCATCCCCGAGGGGACCATCAACGCTGAGTTGTTCGGCCACGAGAAGGGAGCCTTCACTGGTGCGGTCGGCGAGCGCAAGGGCTATTTTGAGGAGGCCGACGGAGGCACCCTCTTCCTTGACGAGATCGGCGAGCTGCCGAAGGAGACCCAGGCCCTGCTGCTGCGCGTGCTGCAGAACGGCGAATTTATGAAAGTGGGCTCGTCAAAGGTTGAGAAGACTGACGTCAGGGTCATCGCGGCCACCAACGTCAACCTCGCCCACGCCGTCGCAACGGGCAAGTTCAGGGAGGACCTCTACTACCGCCTCACGGGCATCCAGATCAGGATGCCGGCGCTGCGCGACCGCAACAAGGACGACATCTACCTGCTGTTCAGGAAGTTCACTTCGGACTTCTCGTCGAGATACAAGCTCTGCAAGGTAAGCCTCACCCACGAAGCCATCGGTATGCTCACCTCCTACCGCTGGCCGGGCAACATCCGCCAGCTGAAGAACATCGCCGAGGCGATCACCGCCATCGAATCCCGCCCGATCACCCCTCAGTGCGAGCGCGTCGAGCTGGATGCCGCGACTCTCCTGGGCTACATCCCGAGCGAGAAGGATTCCCTGCTGCCGGCAGTCAGCGCAGGCTCGGCGGAAGGTGGCAAGGGCAGTTTCTCCGACAGCGACAAGCAGATGATAATCAAGGCGCTGCTTGACCTCAAGGGCGAGGTTGACAGGCTGCGCAGCATCGTGGAAGGCAGAGGCGGCGAGTTCACGGCCGCCGACGGCACCCACAGGCGGCTTGTCGGCACAGACAGCAGCATCCCCGAACCCGAAGAGCAGGCCTGCGAGCCGGAGAGGGAGGCCCTCAGGGTGGATGACCAGACGCAAGGCGGCGACATCCTGCCTATGCGCAAGGCCAATGACGAAATGATTATGCACTGCCTGGCCAAGCACGGCGGAAAGGTGAAGCCCGCTGCCGCGGAGTTGGGCATCTCCGAAAGGACCATATACAGGAAACTCGCAGAAAAGAAGAACCGATGAGAAAACTCCTGCTACTTGCTTTCCTCGCCCTGAGCGTATGCTCGTGCGGCATTTACTCGTTCAGCGGAACCTCAATCCAGCCGGACGTGAACACCGTCGCCATCGAGTATTTCGAGTACAAGGCCCTGAAAGTCAACCCTAGCCTGAGCAACGAGCTCACCGAAGCCATCAAGACCCGCTTCCGCAGGATGACGCGGCTCGAGCAGGTGGATGTGGACGGCGACCTGACCATCAGCGGCCAGGTGACCAACTACACCGTTTCCACGGCGGCCGTCACCGCCCAGGAAGTGGCTGCCCAGAACCGCCTGACCGTCACGGTCAAGGTCAGCTTCGCCAACCGCAAGCACCCGGAGGACGACTTCACGGACAAGACCTTCTCCGCCTATGCCGACTATGACTCCACTAACAGCCTCGACGCGGTGGAATCCACTCTGACGACTGAAATCGTGGAAAAACTGGTAGAAGGCATATTCAACGCCACTGTAGCACAATGGTAAACGACACTATAGACATACACAAACTCAACCTCGAGGAATTGAGCGGGGTTATTGCCCTGTACCCCTGGTACACGGCAGCAAGGATGGAACTGTGCCGCAGGCTCGCCGAGGCGGGCGCGCTCTCGGAAGCCCAGATTGGGCAGGCCGCAATGTATATGAATTCGCGCAGCGCCCTCTCCGCCCTGTGCCGCAAAAAGAAGGAGGGCGAAGTGGCCGACCGCGACATCAAGGAGATCATCAAGGCCTACCTGCCTCGGGAAGACAAGAGCCTCTCGCGCCCTGTGAGGGCAGCCGGAGGAGATTACTTCACCCAGGCCGAGTATGACCAGGTACGCCAGACGGACGACAACATCTTCTCAACCTTCGCCTCGAAGGCCCGCCAGGAGGCCGGATATGTTCCGGAGCATAATGCAGAGAACGATTTCTGCACCGAAACTCTCGCAAAAATCTACCTCGAACAAAACTGTAAAGAGCAGGCTATCAACATTTATTCGAAACTAATTTTGCGATATCCGGAAAAAAGTATTTACTTTGCAGCCCTTATTGACGAAATAAATAAAAAAGAACAATAATGAATACAGTATTCGTAATCCTTACAGTGCTGATCGTGATTGCTGCGATCCTCCTCATCATCGCAGTCCTGCTCCAGAACGGCAAGGCAGATGGTATGGTCAGCAACTTTGTGGCAGGCAACCAGACTTTCGGTGTGCGCCAGACCGCCGACCTCCTCGAGAAGGTAACTTGGGGACTCGTGGCTTTTATCCTCGTGGTTTCGGTAATCACTTCTTTCACCACCGGTACCAACGGTGCTGACATCGACATCACCGACAAGATCGAGAACACAACCACTAGCGATACTCCTGCCTTCCCGGCTTCTCCTATCCAGGAAAATCCTAACAACTAGGAAGCACGAAGCGCTGACATTTTGTCAGTGGAATATAATTTGAGACTTTTACCGTCGACCCTCTAATGGGCCGACGGTTTTTTTATGGAAAACAAATATGAATTCTTGAGCAAGTATGCGGTCAACCTCAACGAGGCCGCCGCAAAAGGAAAACTCGATCCTGTCATCGGCAGGGACGAGGAGATCAGACGCGTGCTCCAGATTCTGAGCAGGCGTACTAAGAACAACCCTATCCTGGTGGGCGAACCCGGTGTGGGTAAGACAGCCATATCCGAAGGCATAGCCACCAAGATAGTAAACGGCCAGGTTCCAGAGAACCTCAAGAGCCGCAAGGTATATTCACTCGATATGGGTGCGCTCATCGCGGGCGCGAAGTATCAGGGAGAGTTCGAGGAGAGGCTCAAGGGCGTTGTCAAGGAAGTTGTTGACAGCGATTCCGAAATCATCCTCTTCATCGACGAAATCCACACCCTCGTGGGCGCGGGAAGGAGTTCGGGTGCAATGGATGCTTCCAACATCCTCAAGCCGGCTCTTGCCCGAGGCGAACTGCGCACCATCGGTTCGACCACCCTGGACGAGTACCAGAAGTACTTCGAGCAGGACAAGGCCCTCGAAAGGCGTTTCCAGAAGGTGATGGTTGACGAGCCGACCCCGGCCGAATCCATTGCCATCCTGCGTGGCTTGAAGGAGAAATACGAGAACCACCACAAGGTATCCATCGAAGACGACGCCCTGATTGCCGCCGTCAACCTCTCGCACCGCTACATCAACAACCGTTTCCTGCCGGACAAGGCCATCGACCTGGTGGACGAAGCCGCCTCGAAGCTGCGTCTGGAGATGAACTCCGTGCCGGAGCCGATTGACGACCTCAACAGCCGCATCCGCCAGCTGGAAATCGAAAAGGAGGCCATCAAGCGCGAAGGCGTCAGCCTCAAAAGCGAGAAGATCGATCAGGAGCTGAAGAAGTGCAAGGAGGAGCGGGATGCGCTCACCAAGCGCTGGGACGCCGAGAAAAATATCGTGCGTGAACTCAATGACCTCAGGGCCAAGATTGAGGACGCGAAGCGCGATGCGGCGATAGCCGAACGCTCTGGCGACTACGGCAAGGTGGCCGAAATCCGCTATGGCACCATCGCGCGAATGCAGAACCGCATTGACGAGCTGAGCGAAAAGCAGGCGGCCATCAAGGACCCAATCATCACCGAGGCGGTCACTCCGGAGGACATCGCCGAGGTCGTTGCCCGCTGGACCGGCATCCCTGTAGGCAAGATGCTGGAAAGCGACAAGGACAAGCTCCTGAGGATGGAAGAAGCGCTCCACAAGAGAGTGGTAGGCCAGGACAAGGCCATCAGCGCTGTCTCCGATGCCGTCAGGCGCAGCAGGGCAGGCCTCTCAAATGAGCACCGCCCTATCGGCTCCTTCCTGTTTATGGGCACCACCGGCGTGGGTAAGACCGAGCTGGCCAAGGCCCTCGCGGAATTCCTCTTCAACGACGAGTCGATGATGACCCGTATCGATATGAGCGAATACCAGGAAAGTCACACCGTCAGCAGGCTTATCGGCGCGCCTCCGGGATACGTCGGATACGACGAAGGCGGCCAGCTTACCGAGGCCGTACGGCGCAAGCCATATTCAGTAGTGCTCCTCGACGAGATCGAGAAGGCCCATCCGGACATCTTCAACATCCTGCTTCAGGTAATGGATGACGGAAGGCTCACCGACAACAAGGGACGCACGGTGGACTTCAAAAACACCATACTGATTATGACCTCCAACATCAAGGAAGAGGAGCTCAGGCTACGTATGAGGCCGGAATTCCTCAACCGAATCGACGAAATCATCACCTTCGAACAGCTCGGCAAGGAAGACATCAGACAGATTGTCCGCATCCAGATGCAGCTGCTGCAGCACAAGCTCGAAGAGGAGAACGTCTCACTCTACTTCACAAAGAGTTTCGAAGACGATATGGTCGAGAACGGATATGACCCGGTTTACGGCGCCCGTCCGGTCAAAAGGCTCATCCAGCGCGAACTGGTCAACAAACTCGCCAAAGAAATCCTCGAAGGCAAAATCCGTAAGGACTCAGTCATCGAAGTGGACAGCATCGACGAACAAACCGTGCTGAGGAACAAAAAAAGTTAAAAAAATTTGAAAAAAGTTTGGGATTTCAAAAAAAAGACCTACCTTTGTAATCCCAACGCGGAAATAGCTCAGTTGGTAGAGCGCAACCTTGCCAAGGTTGAGGTCGCGGGTCCGAGCCCCGTTTTCCGCTCAAAGATAGGAGAGGTCGACTAAAAAGGGTCGGCCTCTTTTTTATTGTCATTATTTGTTCTATCTTCGCCATCGGCAGCAACTATTCCACGGGGTAATACCGTGTCCGCCAAGCCTTCCTACTCCTGAACGAAAGAAACAGAATTCATATAAGCAATCATGAAAAGACTTTTTTTATTGGCAACGGCAGTCATGATCGCAGTCTCATGCGGTCAGCAGACCGTAGACGAAAGCCTCAAGGCTGTTGACTTCATCCATGTCAACATCACAGACAGTTTCTGGAGACCAAGGATGGAGGCCAACGTCAATGTGACCATCCCCCACTCACTTGAAAAATGCGAAGCAGAGGGAAGGTTTGCCAACTTCCGCAGGGCGGCAGGACTCGAGGAAGGACAGTGGCAGGGCCACTTCGGATTCGACGACAGCGATGTCTACAAGGTGATGGAAGGCATGGCCTTCACCTACAACGTAAGCCACGACGAGGCGTTAAGGAAGCAGATGGACGAAATTATTTCACTCATCGGGGCTGCCCAGTGCGAAGATGGTTATCTTTATACTGCTTACCAGCTCAGAGTGAACGATTATGCCCACCCATGGTGCGTCTACAAGAACGAGCGTTACGACAATCTTGTCAGCAGCCATGAGTTCTACAATATGGGCCACATGTATGAAGCTGCAGCCGCACACTATATCGCCACAGGCCAGACCAATTTCCTTGACATCGCGATCAAGAGCGCAGACCACATCTACGACATCTTCGGCCCAGGCAAGAGAAATGCGATCCCTGGTCACCAGGAAATCGAGCTCGGACTTCTCAAGCTCACACGCTGCACAGGCAATCCAAAATATGCAGAGCTCGCCAAGCTTTTCCTTGACAGACGCGGTCACGGACTCGATGATGCATCTGCATACAACCAGAATGACGAGCCTGTGACTGAGCAGAAATATGCGAGAGGACATGCTGTGCGCGCGAATTATATGTACAGCGCGATGACCGACGTCGCAATGCTTCTTGACGACAGCGAATACGCAAAGGCCGTGGACAATCTCTGGGAAGACGTTGTCAATACCAAGTTCTACATCACAGGAGGCTTCGGCGCGCGCTACGACGGCGAATCATACGGTGATTCATACGAACTCCCCAATGCTTCATACAACGAGACCTGCGCAGCTATCGCCGGTGCATACTGGAACCAGAGGATGTTCCTCCTCCACGGAGAATCCAAGTATGTCGACGTACTCGAAAGAGTCATGTACAACGGACTTATCTCAGGTATCTCCCTTGACGGAACAAAGTTCTTCTACCCTAACCCGCTCATAGCAGACGGAACATACAATTTCAATCAGGGCAATCCTGGACGTTCAGAATGGTTCAACTGCAGCTGCTGCCCTACCAATGACTGCCGCTTCATGTCATCGATACCCGGCTACGTCTATGCTACCAAGGGCAACGCCATCTACGAGAATCTCTATGTATCCAACGAGGCGGAGATCACTCTCGGCAAGTCTCTCGTGAAGCTTAGTGTCGACACTGATTATCCATGGGCAGGTGATGTGCGCACCACCATTAAAGTGGAGAAGCCTCTTACATTTGCCATGAACCTCCGCATTCCTATGTGGGCACAGGGCAAGCCTGTACCAGGAGATCTGTATTCGTATGTAGATTCTTCAGCTGAAGAAATCACCATCAGCGTGAATGGAGAGAAGGCAGCCTATACCATCGTTGACGGCTATGCAAGCGTAGAGCGCAAATGGAGCGATGGAGACGTCATTGAGATCAACCTCCCTATGCCTGTTCGCGAGGTCGTAGCAAACGACAAGGTCGAGGCTGACAGAGGACTCGTGGCCATCGAGAGAGGTCCTATCGTATACTGCTTCGAAGAGATCGACAACGGAAAGGTCATCAAGGCAGCAGGCAAGAACAGCCTCGAAGATGCCAAGAAAGCAGAAATTCTCATCAGCAAGACAGCCGAATTCACTCCTTCATTCCAGGCCGACCTTCTCGGCGGTGTAGTAACTCTCAGCGACGGATCCCTCACCGCCGTCCCATACTGCGTCTGGGACAATAGAGGCGACGGCCAGATGACCGTATGGCTCAAGAAATAAGCACGGTGAAATGCAATGCCGCAGGTGCGGGCGGCTGTCTCCTCCGGGGCCCGTGCCCACCCTCGGGCACGTTAGAGGGAGGGGCCCACAAGCGAAGCGCAGTGGGAGGGATGGAGCGAAGCGGAAGGTCTCCGGAGGAGAGCAGCCGTCGCTCAGAGGCAATATAATATAAAAAAGAGGATGACCGCTCGGTCATCCTCCATTCGATTCAGGACCAACGCCATCAGAAGATGTAGCTGATGCCCGCCTTGATGCTGTGATGGTGGAGTGTGAGATTGTCCACTTTGGTGCGGTTGACCAGACCATAATCATAGCCGACCTTGATTCTCCAGTGGCGGCAGACGTCAAGGCCGATACCGCCACCGATCTTGATGTCACAACGCTTGTACTTGCTGTCCTCACCCCAGAGTGCGACAGGGTCAGATTTGTTTGTTCCCGAACTGCTTCCGATTGAGGTATCAACCTTGTTCACATAGTCCGCATACAGTCCAAAACTTGCGGTCGGACCGGCAAATACGAAAATCCGTGCATCCGGTGTGATTTCGTAGCCGTAGTTGAACATCAGAGGAATGTTGAGATAATGCTCATTGAAGGTGCTCTTGGATGTCACGCTGGCACCGAAGATTCCCGCAGAAACGGCTGAACTGCTTGTCAGAAAATTGTACTCGACGGCGGGGCTGAACTCCAGTCCGCGCCAGAGAGGAAGATTGTAGCCCAGGCTCACATTGAATCCGTTGTACCAGCTGTTGTCGCCTTTCGACGGATTCATACTTGTTCCAGAATAGCCCGCACCGACATTAAGCTGTGCGAATGCAGAACTTGCGGCCACTGCAAGAGCGGCGAGAGTAATAATAATTTTTTTCATTTTTTATCATTTGTTTGATTCCTTTGCAAAAGTAGCCTTATCTATTCAACATATGGATATTCACTTTTCCATATCTGTTATCCCGATTTCCATTATTAGGAAATCAGGATAATTGAAACCGAAAAAACTTATAATTTTGTTCAGGCATACACATCAACATGACAGACCCTTATTACGAGATTGACATAGCACAACTGGCTCAGATGACAGGCCTGGCAGACGTAACTGCAATGTCAAAGGATTTCATCATTACCCGCATCTGCGGTGAGGAAGCCCTTTCCCTGCTTCAGTACCCTGTACGTCTGAACGCCTATGCTGCAATCTATTGTACCCGGGGTCAATTTGATATCGACATCAATGTGACCACCTACAGGATAGTCAAGGACACCATGCTGTTCTATATTCCAGGAAGCACCATGCAAATCCAGAAGAGCGAATTGGATAATCTTCTTTCTAGCGAGGCGGTGCTGGTGGTATCTACAAGAAAATTCCTCAAAGACGGTGTTTTCAACATCAACACCGCATTGGAGAGAAGCGTAAAGTTGACAAACAATCCGTGTATTCACATTGACGAAGACGGGCAAAAGATATTGGCCGACTACTATACTCTGGTTTCAGACCTGTACGCTAGCCGGCTCGTGGGAACGGAGAATGCCATCCGCTCGATAGGGTCATCCCTGATGCACCTCCTGGGTAATCTCTGGAAGGACGAGTTGTCCAGACAACTTGTTTCCAAGCCATACCAGACCCGGGCCAGGGCCAGATATGAGGAGTTTCTCGCTTTGGTATCCGAGAACTTTATGACGGAAAGGAGCGTAGCGTTCTATGCGGAGAGGATGTGTATGACGCCCAAATACCTTTCAACTCTGGTCAAGGACGCAAGCGGAAAGACTGCCACAGAGTGGATAGACGCCTTTCTGCTGCTTGAGGCGGAAAATCTGTTGATTTATTCTGAGCTGACCGTCAAGGAGATAGGCTACAGGCTCCACTTCCAGTCCATTCCTTCCTTCCACAAGTTCTTCAAGAAACAGACGGGGATGACTCCCAACGAATACAGGAACACCAAACAATAACCACATAAAAACCAATTCATTATGCTATTTCACGTCTATGGAGATATGGCTGCATATCAATGGATTGCCATGTTGGGCGTCCTTGTCGGCCTGATCCTTCTCAACGAGTTTGCACGCAAGACCAAATTCGGCGGTGCAGTAATGTTTTTTGCCGTTCCGGCTATTCTGACCGTATATTTTGTGGCCATTCAGATTGGCGCGGCCACGGGAGCCGAATGGGCACTGAACAACCAGACCTACATCTATATGAACGGTTGGTTCCACTATGCCAAGCTCTACGCCGCCCTTGCCGGATGTATAGGCTTCATGATGATCAAATACGGCTGGGGCATAGGCAAGCAGCACTGGTTCAAGCCGTTCCCGTTCGTAATCGTCGCCATCAATATCCTCATCGCGGTGGCATCCGATTTCGAAACGGCTATCAAGGGCTGGAACAGCTGGTTCCTATCTCCGGAGCAGGTTTGGCTCTACGGAGGATGGCATAATGTGATGAACGGCATAGCCGGCATTCTCAACATCTTTTGTATGACAGCCTGGTGGAGCGTCTATTCATCAAAAGACAAGACTGACATGCTCTGGCCTGACATGACCTGGGTTTATATCCTTGTCTATGATGTATGGAATTTTGCCTACACATACAACTGTCTTCCTACTCATTCGTGGTTCTGCGGCATCGCCCTTCTCCTCGCTCCTACCGTTGCTGCAATATGCTGGAACAAGGGTGCCTGGATTCAGAACCGCGCAAACACTCTCGCAATCTGGTGTATGTTCGCCCAGGTTTATCCTCTCTTCCAGTGTACCGCCCTTGACGGCAGTTCAAGCAAATGGGCTACCCTTCCTACCCTGTACGCGGACGGAACCCTCAACGGAATAGTCGAAGGGGGAAGTGCCAATGCAGATCCGACAGCAATGACTGTCGTCAGCGCCCTTGCCCTGCTTGTGAACATTATTGCCCTCGGCTACATCATCTACGAGTCGAAGAGGCGCCACATAAATCCTTACAAGGAGGATGTCTTCGTAAACCAGAAGTACTACAAAGACGCCGCAGCGCGCATCTAAGTCATTCGGCAGCGCTCGAAGGACGTCGCGGTCGTAGTCTTCTCGTCGGCTACATACAACACCGGCTGCACTTCTCCGGCACCCTTGCATATCTTTCACCTGCGCTCGTGCAAAACACCTGCGCGGGGATTGTAGTCCACAGGCAATTTTGAGAGGAGTCAACCGCGCAGGTGGCAGCCTTAGGGTCTCACCTGCGAACCCAGGATGCCCCACAGGCACTTCAGAAGGGGGTCGACCGCACTGGTGAATGACAAAACTCTCCTAAATATTGATCTGGACACGGTAACGGCAACGGGCGCGGCGAGGAGAGCCCTCAAAAGCTCCCCGCAGCCGCGCGCCGTAGCAGGCGAGCCCGCTTTTGCGAGCCTGCGGTGCCTCCCATCACGAAAAATTGATCATTTGCAATCTCCGTCAGCGAAATCGTCCCTTCCTGTCAATCACCTGCGCACCCAAT
>JAEDLO010000063.1 GCA_016295245.1 Bacteroidales bacterium
ATGGACTACAAGAGCTGTAAATATTACTCCCAGGGCTACTGCCTGAATGGCGAGAAGACGGCCAACGGGATGAACTATCCTTGCATCGAGCGCAACGACTGCCCGGAGGTGACTAGAACTCACTTGAAGCTGCAATACGCCAAGCCGGAGATCCATTATCCCAAGCGCCCGTTATACAAGAAAACTTGCACCAAATGAGAAAATTTGTATATCTTTGTGGCGCTAAGAACATATAACCGCCTATCTTCTGGCCGGAGACTGATAATCCAAACGGAAATATAGACGCTTGCCTCGCAATGGGTGGCCACAGGGAAACTTGTGGCAGATATACGGCAGAAATGTTGTGTGTTCTTAGCAGCCCTAAAGCGAGGCATTTGTCGTAAATACAGTGTAATATGCTAAGAACACACATCACCCGCACTCAGATCGCAGCAGCTGCGTCTGATGCCATCAGGGGCCTGTACCCGAATCTCGTCAATCTTCACGCACACACCGACGGCTGGGGCCGTTGCCGCATCTGGGCCGAATGTCATCTCCCATCCGGAGAGAAGCAGAGGGCCGTCGCAAGGGGCAAAGGAGCCGCCACAGCCGTGCGTAACTTCATCGACCGCATCAACGCCCAGCCGGAGCTCCGGAAGGCCGCTACGGCCCTCTGATGCGCCTTCAGACAGATATCCACGATCATGCAATAGCCGACATCCGCAAGGGTGCCGGCTATTGTTATAAACTAGCTGTTTTCGGCCGCCACAGAGGGCTGCAAAACGTGCTGATATTCTAGTAAGAACACGGGCAAATCGGAGCAAAAACGCTCGAAAAAGGCCGAAAATAGACCGCTTTCCTCGTTCAGTTCTGAACGATCAGAACTGAACAGAACTGAAAATCCAGTTCTGAACGAGCACTCTTCCCCGCCTCCCCATCTCTTTTTTATCAAAAAGCAAATTTGAACTTTTGGACTTAACATAGTGGAAATCAGCGGGATGCACCCATTTATTATTATATTTTTTTAATAAATAAGAGAGACCTTATAAAAAAGTATATATTTTGTGAACTTTAGAACTGACACCCCTTAACCCCTTATGTCTCAGTCCCTTGAATCAGTTCTTAATCAGCACTAATCAGTTCTGAAGCCGATTTCTTCAGAACTGAAGTCCAGTTCTGTTCAGTTCAGAGCAATAGTGCTGAAAAAGTGCTTGAAAATCAGCGAGTTATCCGCGTCAGTTCTGAAGTTCTGTAAAAATGCCAACTTTGACAAGGTGTGTCTCTGTTTCTGGGTGCAGAAAACTCCGGGAAAATGGCCGGAATTCTTGGCCAAAATGGTAAATTTGTAGCATAAGTCTCAGTCCCACCAGGAGACAGGGGACAACGCTATCTTTGCATCAATGAAGTCAAACCAGGACATACAGACAGCAGCGGTGAAGGTGCTTCCGTGTCTGAGGGAATTCATCCTCTGCGTCAACGGAGGCTCGGACATCATTACCCCCGGCCGCGAATCTAAGCTATGGGGTATAGTCAAGATGCACCTGGACCTGGTACCTCCGGACTACAAGCCGGTGCCGGCCTCCGGATCCGACGACTGCATCCGCATCGCCATCTTCCGCAGCCACCGCCTTTGCTACAACCGGAACTCCCGCAAGTTCGAGCCAGGCAAGAAGCGGCCGAACCCCAATATCGTCGTCGATACCATCTGGCGCAACTACCTCAATCCGGTCGGCCAGGAAGCCGTGGCCTCTCATCTGATGCACACCTTCAAGCTCACCTACAGAAGTTATATGACAGGAGCCCTGGGGAACAACCCTGAGCTCAGTATCCATGACGCCATCTACTCCTTCTGCGAGCTGTATCACATCACCATGGAGAACATCACCTACGAGATGCTCCGCAAGGATTGGTTCCGCTTTAGAAAAAAACACGGGAGCACAAGTCCTGTCACTACTGAAAGCATTGATTTTTAATAAAATATCCCTCCCGAAAGGTCCCACATTTTCAGGGCGGAATCGGGGCAGAAGACGCAAGTTATGAACGCAATATCCATCACATCCCACTTCGCTCTCATCGAGCCGACCAACGCGCTGCGCGACTATCTCCGGATGCAGCCGCTGAACTACCTGCCCGTCGAGGCAACGGAGTTTTCGGCCGGCAGCCAGATAACCTTCGACCAGACGCCCGAAGAGGGCGAGTCCGGAACCATCTGGAGGCAGGAGCTGTCGCTGGTGACGGACAACCGGGAGGTGATGCCGTTCAATGGCCGCCGTATGTTCGTGGCCTTTTGGATGAGCGACGGCAGCCTCCGGCTCCTCGGCAACGCATCATCGGCGCCGCTCCTGAAGATTACTCCGTATGCCGGCGCATTTAAGCTCGAAGCGTCTTTCAGCAGCCTGGAGCCTCTTATATTATAGCCCTCGTGTCCTATCAGGAGTGCTCTGCAAGGCATAATTTTGCTGAAAATTCAAGATTATGCCTACGTCAGACATCAAAATACTCTTCCTCGCAACCGTACCTCAGCACGCGGCTGCTTCACATCTCGTGATAATCGAGGATCAAGGCCAGAAGCCGTACAGGGAGTGCGTGGTAGTACCACCTGACCGCTGCCTTTCCTATCCATCAAGCTTCTTGGATCCGAACATCCCTGACGGGTCCATCGCCTTCCATCCGATTCTGGGCGAAATCACCTACCAGTCGTACTGGCGCTTCTCGACCAAGCAGTTCATTGCCGACATCAAGGCCGCTGACGAGAACCCTGCCATCACGGCCCACCTCATCTACGTGGACTCTTGCGGCGGTGAAGCCTTCGGATGCCACGAGGCCTTTCTTGCCGTCAAGGATCTGACCAAGCCTGTATATGCCTTCGTCGAGTCGATAGCAGCTTCCGCCGGTTATTACCTTGCTGCAGCAGCTGACAAGATCTTCGTATCTTCTATCTTCTCGGAGATAGGCAGCATAGGCGTGATGTGCACCTTCTACGACTATGACGGCTACTACAAGCAGGAAGGCATAGAGAAGAAGACTCTTCTCAGCAACTACTCACCGCTCAAGAACAAGGTCATCAATGACGCCGCCAAGGGTGACGGAGATGAATACATCAGAAGATTCCTGGATCCGATGGCTCTCCAGTTCATCGATGACGTCAAATCCGTGCGCAAGGATCTGAGCGAGGATGCCCAGAAAGGAGAAATCTACTACAGCCCCGAGGCCCAGTCTGCCGCTCTCATTGACGGGCAGTACACGCTGGATGAGGTGCTGGAGATGCTCCGCAATGAAGTAGAAAAAACAAGTCCATCCGTAGATATTAACTCATTAAATCTTTAACACAATGAACAAATTCGTACAGCGTCTTGTGGCCATAGTCGCAGCACTTGGTCTCAAGAGCAAGTTCGACGCGAAGGAGCTCACCAAGGAAGATCAGGCAGCCCTCATCGAGGCCTACAACAAGGCTCACGGCGAGCAGGCGTTTGCAACTGACTTCGAAGCCTACCAGAAAGAGCAGGCTGCACAGGCATCTCAGCAGGAGGCTATCTCCAGCACGCTTGCACAGCTCGCAGGCATAGCCGGTGTTCCTGAGGGGAGCGAGCAGACTCCGGAGGGACTTGCTCAGATCCTTGCGAGCGTCAATGCTCTCAAGACCAGCCTTGACGAGGCAAAGGCCAACATCGACAAGCTCGCCAAGCAGGCAGCTCCTGCAGCACCATCCGGGAACGTAGTATCCGTTCCATCAGTGACCGGTGCACACACTCCTGGATTCGCTTTCGGCATCCAGAACCCTCTCTTTGCCACCACCAAGCGTTACAACGCCATCCTGGTGAGTGGACGTATCGACGGCACCGCCAGCCGCAAGGACCGCGAGCAGCTGGAGGCTGATTTCGGTCAGTACTCCGAGTCTCTCTCCGCACGCTACAACGAGCTCCGCAAGAGCGGCCAGCTCGCACAGCTGAAGAAGCAGGCCAAGGTGGACTATTCCGCCCTCACCTCTGACACCGAGATCGGAACCCGTCAGCTTACCATCCGTCAGGATATGGTGATTGCCCGCATCGTGGCTCTGCCTACCCTCGCAGGCATCTTCGACACCGTGTCCAACGTACAGAGCGGACAGGTGCTCACCAACGTCCTCTTCTCCGAGGTATCTCAGGCCTACCAGGCAGGTGAGGTCTTCAAGGGCGACGTCAAGATCCAGCCGGAGAAGGCCTATGTTCACAAGGCAATGGCCAAGCTCCGCTTCGAGGATATGTCTGCCCTTGAGCACGCATATCTGAACTACCTGAACAGGGAAGGCTCAGATCCTGTGAAGTGGACTCTGCTTGAGTGGATCATCCTCCAGATCGCAACCATCATCAACAACGAGCGCAACCAGCGTTCAATCGTAGGTTGCTACGTTCCTCCTGTAGCAGGAGAGGCAGGACACACCAACTTCGCATCCACCGGTATCCTTCACAGGCTCATCGGCCTCGTAGAGGAGAACAAGGTGATGCCGTTCACCGACGAGGAGCTCGCTGACTTCGACTCCACCAACATCGGCGATGTGCTCATCTACTTCGTGAAGAAGATGTCCACCCGCCGCTCCGACTACAAGTCCTTCACCATCTACCTGAGCGCAGCTCACAGAGCCATGTTCAAGGAGTGGTACCGTAACAAGTACGGCAAGGACACCGACTTTGCCGGAGTGAACGACCTCGTGCCTAACTACGAGGTAGCCATCAAGTGGGTGCCGTTCATGGGCAACCTCAAGTTCATCTTCGCCACCGTTGCAGGCAATGCATTCCTGCTCCAGAACGTACCTGGCGAGGAGTACAACAACATCTTCGAGCGTCATCTCGAGGAGGTCATCACTGCTTCCTACTGGAAGGAGGGTGCCGCCTTCGGATTCGCCGGAGAGCAGTTCAAGAACAGGGAGGAACTCCTGAAGAACAACGGCCGCAACCAGTTCGTCTTCACCAACTGGCCTGTCATCACGGCAGCTGCAGACGCAACCACCGTTGACGTGGAAGCTGAAGACCTCGAGGACCTCGGATTCCTCATCAAGACTTCGGCCAACACCAAGTCCACTGTCCTCACCGACATCCTCAATGCCAAGGAGGGCGTTGTCTATCGCATCGAGTGCGGCTCAATGAGCAATGCAACTACCATCTCCAAGGCCGGTAAGTTCGACCAGGTTGATGCTTGGACTCCTGTAGCAGTGGGCAGCTACATCAAGCTGTACTGGGATGCCAAGAAGGGCAAGTTCTTCGAAGTATCTCGCGGTTAATCATCGGAGGGCTTCGGCCCTCCCTTAAAACCTTACGATTATTATGATCAAAGTACCTAACATCACCGCTGTTTCCGACCTCGAATCCGCTGGCAAGAGGATTTACAACCGTATCCATCTCATCCTTGAGGAGGACGTTGACCTCTCTGCAGGCGAGCCGGAAGTGACCGTATCAGATGTAGCCCGCACCATGGGCGCGCTGAAACTGAAGGAAGGTGCTGCCATCGCTCACTTTGATTTTGCCAAATTCACCGCAGCCGCTACCTCCCAGGGAAGCAACGGCGATGTGACCACCGAGGTCACGAATGCTCTCACCGGCACCCTTGCCGGAGACAGGATTGAAATTGACAATTTCATCGAGAACTATCACGGCAAAGCCTTCTATATCGTGGTCAGCGACCGCATCAACGGAAAGCAGTACATCTATGGCCGCCCTCGCTGCCCGTACTACTTCACCGACCACGACAAGAAGAAGAACTCGGACAACTCCAGCTGCGACGTAACGTTCAGCTCGCCGTTCCCGTTCCAGCCACTTGAGTACCTCGGCTCCGTCGAGGCCGCTCCAGCCGCCTAAACGGCTTTTCCTTGCAGCAGGGCCGCCATACGACGGCCCTGTTTTTCAATAAATAGAATTCCTATGTACACCTTCCAACAGAAGAAATCCATCTCCAAGAGCATTGCAGATCCGGCCAAAGTCGAGGTCTATCGTCAGATGCTTGCCGCAAAGAGGCTGCCTGCGTCCGGAACCATCAGCAGGAACCGTTCCGCCCTGGCCATATCCCTGGTGTATATCCTGCTTGACCACTACACGATGGAGGAAATAATGGCCGCTGGGGCGGGCTCCACAATCCCGGTGGTGCAATCTCCCATCAGCGGGCCGAAAGCCGCTGCAGAGCCCCAAAAGCCGGCCAAAATCTCAAAATTCGAGCAATATCCCAACATTCCGTGGAAGCAGCTGGATAATCCTCTTGTCAGGATGGCCGACAGCATCTTCACCGACCGCATCAACTGCTATTCGGAGCTCAGGCGCCTGGAAGCGGAGACTCAGGGAGAATTCACCGACTTCAGCACCCTGGCAGAGATAGTGAGGCTTGCCGCAAGGCTGGAGATGTGCTTCAACGAACTTCGAAGCTTCAACAATACCGGCAAGTTTCTGGGCAAGCACCCGTTCATCGAGAGCAAGGATGAGCGCAGCCGTATCATTGACCTGTTACGCAAAGATCCGGAGGCCTTCTTCCAGGAGCGCAAGAATGTTGAGCTGAACATCTCCCGCTACAGCTCGCAGATCAACAGCAGCAAGCTGGATGCCGACAAGAAGGAGAAGGCCAAGAGCAATCTGGAGAAGTACCAGGCTATTCTTCAGATGTTCAAGGATGTGTTTGCGGGACTCATAAAAGGGCAAAGCAATGGGAATACGGACGTATGACGAGGAATTCGTGGCAAGGGTAAAGGACTTTGCCGTAATAGGGCTATATCCCGCCCAGATTGCCGAGCGGCTGGGCCTTGAGGGCCAGGACAGGCAGGAATTCCTCCGGGATATCTGCTCCAAGAAGCACCCTCTCCACGAAGAATACCTCTTGTCCAGGGCCAATAGGGAGCAGGATCTGGATGCATCGATCAATGAACTCGCAGCAGCCGGCGACGTCGATGCCCTGAAGCTGGAATCGTACGTCCGCTTCCACAAGGAGGTGGACAATCTCAAAATGGAACTCTTTGACGTATGAAAGAAGACAGACTCGCATTGCTCGAAAGCTACAAGGCCGATGATATCCAGTATTTCCTTGCCCAAAGGAGGTCGGATATCATCCCTGTCGATATGCAGGACTATATCCTTCAGCTGGACAGCATGTCAAGGCTCTTTCACTATCATAAGCACAACTATTCCAGGGCGGTCGAGTGTCTCCGGAAGGAATGGCCGCAACTGACCATCGCGCAGGCCCGCTGCATCTATAGGGATGCCCTGGAGTATTTCTATCAGGACGACGGCATCAGCGCCCGCGCCTGGGATCTGAAGTATGCCGACGCATACGATGATCTGGCCAGGCTTGCCATCAAATCGGACAAGCTGGCCACGGCCAAGGCTGCACTCGACAAGGCCCACGAGCTCAGGACCAGGCAGCGCGAACAGGAAGCGCATCAGTGGCAGCCGCCTATCTATCTCGTAAATATCAATGTCAGGCCGGAGGACCTCGGATATCAGTCGCAGAAGCTTATGGACATAGCCAAGAGGGCCGAGGACGCCCAGTACAAGGAACTCATCCTCGGGCTCGAGACTACTGAGGCCGAGAAGAAGAGGCTGCTGGCCGACGCAAATATCCCTGACGCAGACATCATCTATGGAGAAGAACCAGCAGACGAACAGTGAACCCGACTACATCGAGATGTACCAGAACAAGGTGCAGGCTCTCGTCAACATAATTGATCCGAACAAGCTCTTTGCCGTTATAGGGCGAGCAGGAGGTAAGACATCACACATCTCCACCAGGCGCATCATGAGGGTAGCGGCGGAGATGCCTCGCGAGACATCCATCATTTCCCACAAGTCATTCGTGGCGCTCTTCACGAACGTCATCCCGACTATCCTGGAGACCTTCCGGAGCGAGGTCAAGATGCCGGACGGCACGCAGCGGCCTATGCTCATCGAGGGCTGGGATTACGTCGTCGGGGAGAAGGACCTGCCGAAGCACTTCCAGTCACCACGATATCCGCTCCTCAATCCGGAGAGAACCATAGTCTTCGCCAATGGAGCGGTGCTTCAGGCCGTTGCCGTGGACAGGGCCGACTCCATTGCAGGACGAAGCATTGTTCACGCCTTCCTGGAAGAGATGAAGTACAGCGACGGTGAGAAGGTCCGCACCAGAATCATCCCTGCCATCCGTACATCCCGCATCGGCTCCGGATCCGAAGCCTTCAAATCCCATCTTCACGGCGGGATCACCGGCGTATCCGACATCGGAAGGGTGTCGATTGGCGAGAATAACTGGTTTATGGACTACGAGAAGGACATCGACCAGCAACTTATCGCCGATATAGTCACTCTCTCGCTGATGCTCAATGAGTGCGAGGTAAACCTTCGCAACGGGGTGAAAACCCGAATATCTGAGGCGAAATTGCGCAAATGGGGCCCATTATTGAGTAAACTGCGGAAAAAATGCACCTATTTCGTGCGTGCAAGCACATTTGTGAACCGCGACGTGCTCGGACTGGACTACTTCAAGACTCAGAAGGAGATCCTGGACATGGGTGAATTCCTCTCCTCCATCTGCTCCATCGGCGACCGCAACCGAGACAACCTCTTCTTCGAGCTCTGGGATGAAGAGAAACACACCTATGATGACAGCTACAAGTACGAAATCATCGACAAGCTCAATCTGAAGGAGTCCTTCACCGTGACTGCAGACCACCTGAAATACTATGAACCGACACAGAGGCTCCTCCTGGGCTACGATCCGGGCAGCTTCTCCTCCGTGGTGAGCGCCCAGATGGACCGGAAGAGCAACGCCCTGCGAGTGCTGAAGGAATTCTTTGTCTATCCTCCGGAAGATGCGGAGGACCTGGCAAGACAGATCAACGCCTTCTACTCCGACGCCGCAAGACTCAAGAGCATCGACCTGTATTACGACCGCGCCGGCAACAAGCGCAACAAGCAGTATGAGAAAGACGCAGAGACGGATGCGAAGAAACTGCAGAAGGCCCTGGAGCGGTACGGCTGGAAGGTGAAGCTGATGAATCTCGGTCAGGCCACCATCTACCATTGGCAGCACTACCGGCTCTGGAAGCGTCTGCTTGCCGAGTCGGAGCGCAACGTTCCGCGCATCCGTATCGATGCGAATGAGTGCCCGAATCTGGTGAGCGCAATGTACTGCTGCAAGAAAGTTGTGGGCTCCACACCGGTCGAACTGGACAAGTCTCCGGAGGTGAAGGTCCGCATCGATCTGCAGGCCGGATTGACGCCGCAAATTCCGTCCGCTTTGACCTATTTGGTGTGGGGTTTATTTGAAAAATACTTCCCAGGAGTGCGAAATTATAGCTCAAATGGGGCCATTTCTTCCAATTTTTCGGGCTAAAGTTGGAGGTTTGTGTCATTTATAAAATGGTTAAATATATATGGGACAGCCATTTAACCTAAAAATTTGGGGGCATTTTTGAAAATCTGCGGAAAAAAAG
>JAEDLO010000009.1 GCA_016295245.1 Bacteroidales bacterium
TGGACGTATGGGAGAGAGAGCCGGAACCTGACCCCGAACTGATAGCCCTTGCGGATATTGCTACCCCGCATATTGCAGGCTACAGCGCAGATGGCAAGGCGAACGGCACAAGAGAAAGCGTGCGGACAGTTGCCCGTGTCCTAGGCCTGCCTCTTGAGGATTGGCAGCCGAGGGGCCTTCCTGATCCGGCATACGGACGGCGCGTCTTCTCTATCGATGCTGCCGGCAAGACCCGTGAAGAGATACTTTCCGAGGCAATATTGCATACCTACGACGTCACGCGGGATGACAGAGCTCTGCGTCAGAATCCGGAAATGTTTGAAAAGATCAGGGGAGATTACCCGATCCGCCGGGAGTTTTCAGCATATACGGTGTGTGCTGAAAACTCCCCGGCGGATGCGTTGGATGCCCTGGAAGCTCTGGGCTTCAAACTGAAGTCTATGCGTTGACTGACAGGATGGTAATTTCCTTTCCTTCAGCGCTTGAGATACGTTTTACAAGACCCTGGAGAACAGCTCCCGGACCGAGCTCAAGGAACTGGTCGGCTCCGTCAGAAATCATATTCTTTACGGATTGGGTCCACTTTACAGGCGAAGTGAGCTGCTTGAGGAGATTGTCCTTGATCCTCTGAGGGTCGGTCTCGGCCACTGCGGTAACATTCTGGTATATAGGACAGTTTGGAGTATTTACTTCAGTCTGCTCGATGGCCTTGGCAAGCTCGAGACGTGCCGGTTCCATAAGCGGCGAATGGAAGGCTCCGCCCACTCCAAGCGGAAGGGCGCGTTTTGCACCGGCTGCCTTGAGGGCCTCACAGGCCTTGGCTACAGCCTCTTTCTCGCCTGAAATTACAAGCTGACCGTCGCAATTGTAATTGGCAGGAACGACAACTCCGTCGATTTCGGCACACAGCTGCTCAACCTTCTCGTTAGGCAGGCCGATGACGGCTGCCATAGTGCCCGGTACCTTCTCGCAGCAGAGCTGCATCTGGCTTGCACGCACGGCAACAAGCCTGAGAGCGTCCTCAAACCTGACGGCGCCGCTTGCTACCAGAGCGGAAAACTCTCCGAGAGAGTGGCCTCCGACCATATCGGGAGCCTCAAGTCCTTCTGTACACAAGGCCATACATACTGAATGGAGGAAGATTGCAGGCTGGGTGACATTTGTAGCCCTGAGGTCTTCGTCGCTTCCGTTGAACATGATGTCTGTGATGCGGAATCCGAGAATCTCATTGGCCTTCTCCATCATCTGACGTGCCTTCAGACTATTGTCGTACAAGTCTTTTCCCATACCCGGGAACTGTGCGCCCTGACCGGGAAATACATATGCTTTTTTCATATCCAATCAATTTTGGCTGCAAATTTACAACAATTTTTTCATTAACTTTGCAGTCCGTTCGCCCCCTTAGTTTAATGGATAAAATTCAGGATTCCGGTTCCTGCGATAGGCGTTCGATTCGCCTAGGGGGTACAAATCAATTTCCGAACTGATATTCGCTCGTGCCCTTCAGACCCACGATGCCGAAATAAGATTCCACGATATTTCCCTTGCAGTAAATCTTCTTCCCCAGCAGCTTCGGGTTGTCCTGAAGATTCAGATTGTCCCTTATTGTCCCGGCTTTGAGTTCCACGCTGATGCAGTGCTCCTTGGAATCCGTGTTGGGGCGCATACCTATCACTATGTTTGTATTCTTGCTGAAAGGCGGTGAGAAGGAAATATTGTTTGTCCCCATTGCGACGCCCACTATATACCCGCACACCCATACATCGGTCTGCCCGATGTTTTCCTTTGCATCGCTTACCGAATAGGCATTTTCCGGGTCCAGGCCTCCCGAACTGCCGAAATGGTACTTGTCCTCCAGCCACTGACGCGTGGTGTCAAGCTGTATGCGGATTCCGTCCGTGGCCGTGCCCGGGCTGGCGGACAGGCGGACCGAGAGAATCTGGGCCGCACCCAGCTCCTTGTTGAACAGGTCTTGGGTTCCTGAAGATCCCGACAAAGAGACAGCAACGTCCCCCGGGCGGAAATACGCAATTCTCTTTTCATCGTAAGAGTGGGAAAGCGAACCGTCTTCATTTTCCAGTTTGAGTTCGGCATTCGGGAACTCCTCCTTGAAACTGTCCTCCACCACAAGTCGGAGCCCGCTGTTCATCTGGGTGCAGGAGAGCCTGGCGCTGACTCGGCTGCCGGCGTTCACTACCACGACCTGGCTGTCGCCATACTGAGGGCTGTCATACTCCGGCCGGGAGAAGTCGCACGACCTGGCACTGACTGTGTAGCTTCCCGCCGGAAGGCTCAGGCTCTCTGGCGAATTGCCGTAGCGGCCCTCATAACGGACTTCGCCATCTTTGTCGCAGATGAGCAGGATGAAGTCTTCTACATCGGGTATGGCGCCCACAGCATTCGCGCGAGTCAGGGGAAGTGGGTCGCAGAGTGTGACCACAAGGGTGCCGTTGTCGGCAGAAGACAGACTGCGGCAAGCCTGGGCCGCGAAGAAAAAGGGGAAAACCGCCGCAAGCAGGGCGGGAAAGATAATTTTGTTTTTCATAGCGCAAAAGTGTTTTTGCAAATATGGGGAAAGGAGCCGTAAATGGCGAGTGGAAAACTTAAATCTTAAGTTTTGGAGGAAAAATTCACGGGGTACTTGCAATCACTGCGAGTACCCCGTTACTTAACCTAAACTTAAACTATGAAAAACTTCACTGCAAATATACGAATTTTTTTAAAAGTACAGCTTATTTCAAAAGTAAAAATCATTATTTTTGCCGCATTGTATTATATTAAGAAGGAAAAATGAAAAAGTTAGTCACTCTTTTCGCGACTGCTCTGATGATGTTGTTCGCGTTATCCTGCCAAAGGTATGAGACTTTTGAGGGGGATCCTCTCGGAACGAAGCTTTACACCCTTGACAATGGTCTCAAAGTGTATATGTCTGTAAATAAGGAGGAACCGCGCATCCAGACTTATATCGCAGTAAAGGTGGGAAGCAAGAACGACCCTGCAGAGACCACTGGCCTTGCACACTATTTCGAGCACCTTATGTTCAAGGGAAGCGAAAAGTTCGGAACTTCTGACTACGCTGCCGAGAAGCCTATGCTCGACCGCATCGAAGAACTCTTCGAGATTTACAGGGCTACTGACGATCCGGCAAAGCGCGAGGCCATCTACCACGAAATTGACTCCATCAGTTTCGAGGCTTCAAAACTGGCCATTCCGAACGAGTATGACAAACTGATGGCCTCAATCGGCGCGGACGGTACCAATGCCTGGACCTCGACTGATGAGACTGTCTATACTGAGGACATCCCGTCGAACCAGATCGAGAACTGGGCGAAAATTCAGGCAGACCGTTTCCGTCATAATGTCATCCGCGGCTTCCACACCGAGCTTGAAACCATCTACGAGGAGAAGAATATGTCCCTGACTCAGGACAACCGCAAGGTTTGGGAGGCTCTCGACAAGGCCCTCTTCCCGCACCATCCATACGGAAAGCAAACCACAATCGGCAGCCAGGAGCATCTGAAGAATCCTTCGATCACCAATGTAAAGAAATACTACTCGACCTATTATGTTCCAAACAACATAGCCATCTGTCTGTCAGGAGATTTCGATCCGGATGAGATGGTAGCCGTAATCGAGAAATACTTCGGTGACTGGGAGCCTAACAAGAATATCCCGGTCCTCGAGTACGAGCCTGAGGAGGAAGTTACAAGCCCTATCGAGATGGAAGTTTACGGCCTCGAGGCTGAAAACATCGCCCTTGCCTGGAGGCTTCCGGGCTCTTCGGACCTCAAGACTATGGCAGTCGGCCAGATTGCTTCTTCAATCTTCTACAACGGCCAGGCGGGTCTCTGCGATCTTGACATCAACCAGCAGCAGAAGGCCCTTTCAATCAACGGAGGCCTTTCTGCCTCTCCGGACTACAGCCAGTTCGTGGTGATGGGCCGTCCAAAGCAGGGCCAGAGCCTCGATGAACTCCGTAGCCTTGCCCTCGGCGAGATTGCCAAGCTGCGCAGCGGCGACTTCGACGAGTCGCTCATCAACGCCACTATCAACAATATCAAACTCGAGAAGATGCGCGCTCTGGAGAGCAACTCTTCGCGTGCAGTACAGTATGTGGACGCCTTTATCGCCGGTGTGGACTGGGCGGAGGCCTGCAAGGAACTCGAACTGCTTGAGGCCGTCACCAAGGAGGATGTGGTAGCCTTTGCCAACAAGTATCTCGCCCAGAACGCCTATGCTGTCGTATACAAGAAGGTAGGCGAGGACAAGAGCATCCAGAAGATTTCCGCTCCGAAGATCACCCCTATCGTCACCAACCGGGATATGGTAAGCGATTTCGTGAAGGAAGTCCAGGCTTCTGAAGTCAAGCCTATCGAGCCTGTTTTCGTGGACTTCAGCAAAGAACTCTCTTTCTCAGACCTTGCAAAGGGTGTGAACGTAATCTATAAGCACAACGATCTCAACGATATTTTCAATCTTACCATTCAGTACAATACCGGTTCCATTGACACTCCTGAACTCGGCGTGGCTGCCGACTATATCTCATATCTCGGCACTCCGGAGCGCAGCAGCTCCGAGATTGCATCCAGGATGTATGAGCTCGGCTGCCAGTTCTCGGTTTCGGTAGGTTCCACCAAGTCGGCAATCCGTATCTCAGGTCTTTCGGAGAATATGTCTGAAGCTATCTCAATAGTTGAGGACCTGGTGCTCAATGCCCAGCCGGACGAGCAGATACTTGCAAATCTCAAGGCTGATATCTTCAAGTCAAGGGCAAATGCCAAGACCAACCAGAGGTCTTGCTCTACAGCCCTGCTGAACTATGCCATTTATGGACCTGATTACATCAGCAAGGCAAATCAGCCTAACGAGAATATTGCCGCCCTGACCTCGGACCAGCTGCTTTCAAAGATCCGTGAGGTCTATATGCTTGGCCACGAGATTCTCTACTATGGCCCGATGAGCGAGGCTGAGGCAAACGCCGCCATCAAGGAAAGCCACAGCTTCAGCGCTGAGGCTGAGGCCCTCCCGGAAATCATCCCTCCGACCAGGAAGGTCGAGAAGAGCAACGTTCTTCTCTCCCAGTACGATTCCCGCCAGCTCTACTACTACCAGTACTCTGACCGCGGCGAGAAGTTTGATGCTGCGTCGGCTGCCGTAAGCAACCTGTACAACGAGTACTTCGGTGGCGGTATGAACACCATTGTCTTCCAGGAGATGCGTGAGGCCCGCGGCCTTGCATACTCAGCCTGGGCCCGCCTCTACAGCCCTAACACCATTGAGTCTGACTACTATTATGTGGCCTTCATTGCCACCCAGAACGACAAGATGCGCCAGGCTATCGAAGCCTTCGACAGCATTATTAACGATATGCCGCAGTCAGAGGCTGCTTTCAAGATTGCCAAGGACGCTCTCATCAGCCGTCTCCGCACCCAGAGGACCAATGGCGCTCAAGTCATCTCACAGTACCTGAGCTGCAGGCGTCTTGGCCTTGAAGAACCGCTCGACCGCAGAGTCTTCGAACAGGTTCAGAATATGACTCTCGAGGATGTGGTGGCATACCAGCAGGAAATGGTCAAGGGCCGCAACTACACCTATACGATACTCGGCGACCTGAAGGATATTGACATCAATTATCTTTCAAGCCTTGGCGAGATTAAGGTTCTCAGCCAGAAGGATATCTTCGGATTCTAGACCTGACGCTCTGAACCAGAATATGTCAAAAGATTGAGACTGTCACGGCGCTTCTGTCCGAAGGACGACGCCGTGGCAGTCTTCGATAACCCAACTCCAGTCCCGGATTGATGATACGAAGAGCAGACAAGACAAGCGACCTGCTGGCCTTGATCCGCGAGGGCAAAGCGATGTCCTTGCGCAGCCGGCTGAGCCTCGTTGTACAACTCAGTATCCCTGCGGTCATAGCGCAGCTATCCTCGATTGTGATGCAGTACATCGACGCGATGATGGTGGGGCACCTTGGGGCCGAAGCCTCCGCGTCCATCGGGCTGATGTCCACGAGCACCTGGCTCTTTATGGGCTTGAGCGTCTCGGTGGCATCGGGCTTCTCCGTGCAGGTTGCGCACTGTGTGGGCGCCGGTGATTTGCGCTCCGCACGCGCCGTCTTGAGGCAGTCGCTCACCGCTACGCTGGCCTTCAGCCTGCTGCTTGCCTCGCTAGGCTTTGCAGTCAGTGGCGCCCTGCCCGGATGGCTGGGAGGCGACGTCTCAATCAGGCAGGATGCTTCAACTTACTTTTCCATCTTCTCGCTCTTCCTGCCTGCGCTTCAGATGAACTACCTCGCCGGCGGAATGCTCCGGTGCAGCGGCAATATGAAGGTGCCGAGCGTGCTGGGCGTCGGGATGTGCGCGCTGGACGTAGTGTTCAATTTCTTCTTCATCTTCCCATCGCGGAAGCTGGCGTTTGCCGGTCTTGAATTTGTCGTGCCGGGTGCGGGTCTGGGCGTAAAGGGTGCCGCTCTGGGCACAGCTGCCGCTGAAACCCTGGTGGCCGCGATAATGATGTGGTACCTCCTGTGCCGTTCGGGCGAACTGCGCCTCAAAGGAGAGCGGGGAAGTTTCCTGCCGGATGCCCGCTGCCTGAAGAAGGCTCTGCGGATAAGCGTTCCGATGGCACTGGAGCATTTTGTCATCAATGCCGCCCAGATTGTATCGACCATCATAGTCGCCCCTCTGGGTGTGTTTGCGATAGCGGCCAACTCCTTTGCCATCACGGCGGAGAGCCTCTGCTATATGCCGGGGCACGGCATTTCCGAAGCTGCAACAACGCTTGTAGGGCAATGCGTCGGGGCGGGCCGCCGCCCTCTGACGCGCAGTTTTGCCCGCATCACGGTGCTGCTCGGAATGGGCATTATGAGCGTTTCGGGCGCGCTGATGTATATCTTTGCGCCCCAGATCATCGGCTTTATGACTCCTGTCGGGGAAATACGCGAACTGGCGGTGATGGCTCTGCGTATCGAGGCCTTCGCCGAACCGATGTTCGCCGCGTCAATGGTCGCCTATGGCGTCTTCCTCGGGGCGGCGGACACTCTGGTGCCGTGCCTGATGAATTTCTTCAGCATCTGGGCGGTGCGTCTTACCCTGGCCTCCCTGCTGGCGCCGTCCCTGGGCCTGAAGGGCGTCTGGATAGCGATGTGCATAGAGTTGTGCTTCCGGGGCACCATCTTCCTCATCCGCCTCAGGCGTGAACGATGGATGAAGCGGATGATGCCAGAAACAGAGAAAAATATATAACTACATTTATATGAAATTGATAAAAGACACTGAATTCGGCGGTGAACGCCCTTTGTTTGAATCCCACGACCTCCGTTTGGAGAATGTGGTCATCCGTAAGGGTGAGTCCGCCATCAAGGAATGCAGCAATATCGAGGCTGTCGATTGCCGTTTTGAAGGCAACTACCCTTTCTGGCATGTTCACGGCTTCAAAATCGAAGGCTGTCGCTTCGACGTGGGCGGTCGCTCTGCTCTCTGGTACTCCGACCATCTCAAGATGAAGGATACGGTCATTGACGCCCCTAAGATGTTTCGTGAGATGGAAGAGATTGACATCGAGAATGTTATAATGAACGATGCAGATGAAGTTTTCTGGCGTTGCAGGGGCATCAGAGTCAAGGGCCTAAAGCTCAAGGGCGGCACCTACCCCTTTATGTTCAGCAGCGACATCTATGTTGACGGGCTGGAGAGTGACAGTAAGTATGTCTTCCAATATGTGAAGAATGTTGAAATACACAACGCCACCATCACCACAAAAGATGCCTTCTGGGAGGTGGAGAACGTCACTATCTACGATTCAAGGCTCGACGGGGAGTACCTCGGCTGGCACTCCCGGAACCTCAGGCTCGTGAACTGCCATATCTCCGGCGAGCAGCCTCTCTGCTATGCCAGGGACCTGGTCCTCGAGAATTGCAGCTTCGACCCGGGCTGCGACAGAGCCTTTGAGTACAGCACCCTGAAGGCGGACATCCGCGGAAGTATCACCAATATCAAGAATCCAATGTCGGGAAGCATCGTTGCCGACTCCATTGGCTCAATTACTATAGATGAGAATATCAAGGCGCCGGCCGATTGCAAGATCAGTCTGAGGGATGGCAGCGCCATTTAAACGGCTTGAAAATGAAATACAACTTCGACGAACAGATTGACAGAAGGGGAAGCGCTTCTGAAAAATGGGACGGTACTCCGGGCAGGGATGTGCTTCCGATGTGGGTGGCGGATATGGATTTCCGCACGGCGCCGGCCATCACCCAGGCCCTTGGCCGCAGGGTTGAACACGGCATTTTCGGCTACACTCGTGTGCCTGCTTCTTACTATGAATCAGTCATTTCCTGGTTCGGACGCCGCCACGGCTGGAAGCTTGAAAGGGACTGGTTTATTTACACATCGGGCGTAGTCCCGGCTGTATCTGCCATCATCAAGGCTTGCACCTCTGCCTCAGACAAGGTCCTGCTCCAAACGCCGGTCTATAACTGCTTCTTCTCCTCAATACGCAACAATGGCTGCGAAATGCTCTCTTCGCCTCTGGTCTATGACGGCAGGAGCTACTCCATTGATTTTGAGGACTTGGAGCGCAAGGCGGCCGATCCCAAGGTGAAACTGATGCTGCTCTGCAATCCCCATAATCCGGCAGGAAGGGTGTGGAGCCGCGAGGAACTGACGAAGGTGGGAGAAATCTGCATCCGCAACGGAGTGACCGTCCTCTCCGACGAGATTCATTGCGAACTGGTTTTGCCGGGTAATCATTACACTCCTTTCGCCTCGATTTCCGAAGAGTTTCTCAAGCACTCCGTCACCTGCGTCTCCCCGAGCAAGGCCTTCAATATCGCCGGCCTTCAGATTGCCAACATCATCTGCGCGGACAGTGCTCTCCGCGCCCGGATTGACAGGGCAATCAATGACAATGAGGTATGCGACGTGAATCCTTTCGGGGTTATAGCCACTGAGGCGGCTTATGGCAAGGGTGAGGAATGGCTGGACTGCCTTATCAGCTACCTTTGCGACAATTATCTGTATATGAAGGAGTTCTGCGCTGAGAGGCTGCCGGATTTTCCGCTTGCTGAACTGCAGGGAACCTATCTTGTATGGATGGATTGCCGAAAACTCGGCCTCAGTTCTGATGAATTGGCACAAAGGCTTGTGGACGAAGCGGGGCTATGGCTCAACTCGGGGGCTATGTACGGTGCTGAGGGCGAAGGCTTTATGCGATGGAACATCGCCTGTCCGCGCAAAACGCTGTCAGAAGGCCTGGAACGCTTTGAAAAGTTTGTGGGTCAGGCCAGGCTGAAATGACGGCCGAAATAGAAATGGAGCAGGATACGGGAGTCGGACCCGCCTCCTCGGCTTGGGAAGCCGATGCACTACCGATGTGCTAATCCTGCTTGTCCGTTATGCAAATATACAAATAAATATTGTTATATTTGACAAATTTTACACTTACTCTATTAACCATGCAAAACAACTCCGGATCTAAATCCTACCTTTTCACTATCGTGCTCGTTGCGGTACTGGGCGGTTTGCTCTTCGGATATGACACTGCGGTCATTTCCGGTGCCGAGCGAGGCCTTCAGGCCTTCTTTATGGGAGCACAGGACTTCAATTACACAAGTTTCCTTCACGGCATCACCTCGTCCAGCGCACTTCTGGGGTGTATCATAGGAAGCGCGATTTCAGGCCTTATGGCCGGACGCTTCGGCCGTAAGAAAAGCCTTTTCGTGGCTGGTGTCTGCTTCTTCCTGAGCGCCGCCGGCTCTTACTACCCTGAGTTCCTTTTCTTTGAGAAGGGCGTTCCTACCGTATCCCTCTGGGTGGTCTTCAACCTGTATCGCGTACTCGGCGGCATCGGTGTCGGTATGGCATCGGCAATCTGCCCTATGTATATCGCTGAGGTGGCTCCTGCAGACAAGAGAGGCACTCTCGTGTCCTGGAACCAGTTCGCCATCATCTTCGGTCAGCTCGTGGTTTACTTTGTGAACTTTGTGATCCTCGGCGACCACATCGCTCCTAAGATGGAAGTTATGGCTGAAGGTATTAGCCGTATTGTCAATCTTGACGAGCTTGCAGCAGACGGCAACTGGTCAGTTTCCCTGGGCTGGCGTCTGATGTTCGTTTCCGAGTGTGTCCCGGCCGGTCTGTTCACCATCCTGATTCTTCTCGTTCCGGAGACTCCGAGATATCTTGCTATGGCCGGTAAAGAGCGTCAGGCCCTCGAGGTGCTTGAGCGCATCAACGGTTCTTCAAGGGCAAAGAAGATACTCGAGGAAATCGAGAGCACTGTAGTAGAAGAGAAGGAGAAACTCCTTACCTACGGCTGGCTCGTGATTTTCATCGGCATAATGCTCAGTGTATTCCAGCAGGCAGTCGGCATCAACGCCGTGCTCTACTATGCTCCTCGAATCTTTGAGTCGATGGGTATGGGCAACCCTATGATGCAGACAGTAATGATGGGTGTGATCAATATTACCTTCACTCTCGTGGCCATCCTGACCGTCGAGAAGATCGGCCGCAAGCCTCTGCTCATCGTCGGCTCCCTGGGTATGGCCTTGGGCGCCCTCGGCGTCACTCTTTCTGCTGCCATCCCTACGCTGCCGGGCATTATTGGTGTTCTCAGCATTATGATTTACTCAGCCTGCTTCATGTTCAGCTGGGGTCCTATCTGCTGGGTGCTCATCTCCGAGATTTTCCCGAACACCATCCGAGGCGCCGCAGTTGCCATCGCAGTGGCCTTCCAGTGGATTTCAAACTTCATCGTCAGCTCCACTTTCGTGCCTATGTATGCCTGGAGCCCGTCTTTCACCTACGGTCTCTACGCTGTAATCTGTGTGCTCGCAGCAGTATTTGTCTGGAAACTCGTCCCTGAAACCAAGGGTAAGACACTTGAGCAGATGACGGATCTCTGGAAGAAAAGCATCAAGTAGCATCATCTCTGAATTATAGATAAAGGCGGCCCTCTTGAGTTCTGAAAGAGGGCCGCCTTTTTGCAAATCATCTAATTATGCATTATCTTTGTTTGTTTCATTATATTAAGAAGAATTATGTCATTAGCATCAGTCATAAGCAAGATATTCGGTACTAAGGCCGATCGCGACTATAAGGCAATCAAGCCTGTTCTCGACAAGGTCCTTGCCGTTTATCCCGAAATAGACGCCCTGGACCACGACTCGCTGCGTGAGCGCAGCGCCGCCCTCAGGCAGAAGCTCCGCGAGGTTGAGGCTCCGTTCGAGACCCGCATTCAGGAAATCAAGGCCGAACTTGAAAAAGACATCCCTGTTTCAGAGAAGGAAAAGCTCGCCGGCGAGTCTGAAGACCTCGTCAAGAAGGAAGACATAGCCATCGAGGATTGTCTCAACGAGATTCTTCCCGAGGCTTTCGCCATAGTGAAGTCAACTGCCAGACGCTTCACTCAGAACAGCGAGATTGTCGTAAAGGCTACCCAATTCGACCGTGACCTGAGCGTCAACCACGACTTTGTGACCATCGACGGCGACAATGCCGTATATCACAACCACTGGGTTGCGGGAGGCAACGAGATAACCTGGGATATGATTCACTATGACGTGCAGCTCATCGGCGGTATCGCCCTCCATCAGGGAAAGATTGCCGAGATGGCGACAGGTGAGGGTAAGACCTTGGTGGCAACATTGCCTGTGTTCCTCAATGCCCTTGCGGGCAAGGGTGTCCATATGGTGACCGTAAACGACTATCTCTCGAAGCGAGACTCCGAGTGGATGGGCCCTCTCTATATGTTCCACGGCCTGTCAGTTGACTGTATCGACAAGCACCAGCCGAACTCCGATGCCAGAAGGCGCGCCTACAACTGCGACATTACCTTCGGTACCAACAACGAATTCGGCTTCGACTATCTGCGCGACAATATGGCCATCAGCGAGCAGGACCTCGTGCAGCGCAAGCACCACTACGCCATCGTCGATGAGGTTGACTCCGTGCTGATCGATGACGCCCGTACGCCTCTGATCATTTCCGGTCCGGTGACCAGGAACCAGTCGGACGAGGCCCAGTTTATGGAATTCCGTCCTTATGTGGAGAAGCTTTACCTTGCCCAGCGGGCCCTTGTGACCTCGACCCTCCAGGAAGCAAAGAAGAAGATTGCCGAAGGCGACGAGGCTGAAGGCGGTAAGCTGCTGCTGCGCGCCCACAAGGGTCTGCCGAAATACACCCCGCTCATCAAATACCTCTCCGAACCGGGTATCAAGGTGATACTCCAGAAGACGGAGAACTACTATATGCAGGACAACGAGAAGGAGATGCCGGTGGTGACCGATCCTCTTTTCTTCGTGATAAATGAGCAGCTGCACTCAGTTGATATGACCGACAAGGGTCACGAGATGCTCGCCAAGGCCGTGGGCAACGAGGATTTCTTCGTCCTTCCCGATGTGGGAAGCGCGTTCGCCGAAATCGAGCACTCAACCCCTGACCTTGCCGAGAGGCAGGCAAAGAAGGACGCTCTGATGTCCGACTTCTCGACCAAGAGCGAGAGAGTCCACACGGTAATCCAGCTCCTGAAGGCCTACACTATGTTCGAGAAGGACGTTGACTATGTCATAATGGACGGCAAGATCAAGATTGTCGATGAGTCAACCGGCCGTATTATGGAGGGACGCCGCTGGAGCGACGGCCTTCACCAGGCAGTCGAGGCAAAGGAAAACGTCCGAGTCGAGGGCGCAACCCAGACTTTTGCGACCATCACTCTCCAGAACTACTTCAGGATGTATCACAAGCTCGCCGGTATGACCGGTACCGCCGAGACCGAGGCGGGCGAATTCTGGAGCATCTACAAGCTTGACGTAATGGTCATCCCGACCAACAAGCCTATCCTGCGCGATGACCAGAACGACCTCATCTACAAGACCAAGAAGGCCAAGTTCGCCGCCGTCATCGACAGGGTGGAGAAACTCTCCGCCGAAGGCAGGCCGGTGCTCGTGGGTACGACGGACGTCGAGACCTCCGAACTCCTGAGCCGTATGCTCCGTATGCGCGGCATCAAGCATAACGTGTTGAACGCCAAGGAGCACGCCCGCGAGGCGGATATCGTTGCCCAGGCGGGACAGAGCTCAACGGTGACCATTGCCACCAATATGGCGGGCCGTGGTACCGATATCAAGCTTTCCGACGAGGTCAAGGCTGCGGGCGGACTTGCCATCATCGGCACGGAGCGTCACGATTCGCGCCGAGTTGACCGTCAGCTCCGAGGCCGTGCCGGCCGTCAGGGAGATCCGGGTTCTTCCACTTTCTATGTATCCCTCGAGGACAAGCTTATGCGTCTGTTCGGCTCCGAGCGCATCGCCGGTATGGTGGACAAGCTCGGTATGGCTGATGACGAGGCTCTTGAGAGCAAAATGCTCTCGAACGCCATCGAGAATGCTCAGAAGAAGGTTGAGGAGAACAACTTCGGTGTCCGCAAGCGCCTGCTTGAGTACGACGACGTGATGAACTTCCAGAGGGAAGCCATCTACTCGCGCCGTCGCAACGCCATCGGAGGCGAGAAGATCGAAATCGACCTGCAGAATATGATGGTTGACACGGCCGAGCTCTTCGTTGACCAGAACAAGGGACTTCCTTTCGAGGACTTCCAGATAAACCTTATGGCCCAGCTTTCAATTGACTGCGGTTTTGACGCCCAGTTCTATGAGAAGGCCCAGAAGCCGAAACTTGTTGAGGCCCTTACCACCCAGATGCTCGAGGTTTACCGTCGCAGGATGGCCTCGCTTGTCGAGAAACTTCTTCCTATCATCAAAGACGTTTACGAGAAGCAGGGCACGATGTACCAGAATATCGCCATTCCTATCTCCGACGGCCGCAAGCAGATGACCCTTTCAGTCAACCTTGAGAAGGCTTACCATTCAGAAGGAAGGGAAATTTCCAAGACCCTCAGCAAGAATATCATCCTTTTCCAGATCGATGAGCATTGGAAGGAGCACCTCAGGGAGATGGACGAGCTCAAGCAGAGTGTCCAGAACGCTTCCTACGAACAGAAGGACCCGGTAGTGGTTTACAAACTCGAGAGCTACAACCTCTTTGCACAGATGCTTGAATCCCTCAACAGGGATGTGCTCTCCTTCCTTTTCAGGGCCTTCGTGCCACTGCGTGACGCTAACGAGAGGCCTCAACGTGCAGTGGAGCGCAGGGCTGATATGAGCAAGCTTCAGACCAGCCGCAACGACCTGACTACAAACGGAGAGCAGAAGTCCAATACTCCTGTCAAGGTGGACAAGCGCGTAGGCCGCAACGATCCTTGTCCTTGCGGAAGCGGTCTGAAATACAAGAACTGCCACGGAAAGGGCCTCGTCTAGAAGTCCCATAGCCAAACAATTAACAGATAAGAAAACAATGGCCAAATTTAGAGATCAGTCATTCAATGCCAATGAGGTAAGCCGCGTAGCCCAGTGCTCTTCAATAAAAGGCGATATCTCTTCAAAAGGCGATATCCGTGTAGACGGAAATGTTGACGGAACTATATATTCCTGCGGCAGGATAGTTATTGGCGAGACTGCGCGATTGTCGGGCAATATCCTGTGTGAGAACGTTGATTTCTGGGGCATGATGGACGGTGACGTTTATGTCAAGGACTTGCTGACCCTCAAGAGCGATGCGAGCATAAATGGCAATATCCACGCCCGCAGAATACAAGTTGAAATAGGTGCACAGATCAACGGATCGTGCACCATGATAAGTGAAGAGGAATTTGACAATTATGTTGCCGAGATAGTTGAGAATCCGTTATAGGATATTCATTGACTGCTCCCTGATTTTTTCAAGCTCGTCTTTCATCTGAACGACGAGCTTTTGTATTTCGGCGTGGTTGGCTTTTGAGCCCGTGGTGTTTATTTCACGTCCCATCTCCTGGATGATGAAGCCGAGTTTCTTGCCCGGACAACTCTCTGTGTCGATGGTGTCCATAAAGTATTTGCAGTGCTGGCGCAGCCTGACCTTTTCCTCGTTGATGTCATTCTTTTCAAGATAGAAGAGCATCTCCTGCTCGAAGCGCTCGCTGTCAAGCTTGAGTTTCAGCTCTTCGGCTGCCTTGAGTATCCTTTCCCTGGTGGCCTGGACGCGCTCTGGCTCTAGCTCCTCCACGCGGTCGTAGAGGCTGAGGATCTTTGATACTCGAGAACTTACGTCTTTGTAAAGGGATACACCCTCCTCGGCCCTGTACTTGTCTATTGCTTCAAGGGCCTCGTTGATGGCCTTTTCGACCACAGGCCAATTCTCCTCGGTTATTACTTCTTTCCTGCCGCTTTCCATCACCTCAGGCATCTTGGCTATGTTGCAGGCCAGAATGGCGGCAGATATCTTGTCAAAACCCACATTCGGACTGCCCATCTCACAGGTCAGATTCTTCAGCTGCCTGAAGTACTCGAGGGCGAGTCCGCTGTTGATGGCGGCAGCTCCGGATGCCGCATTCGGCTCCCAGGTGAGGAACATATCTATCGAGCCTCTGGTGAGCTTCTCCGCGATTGCCTTGCGGACCTGAATTTCCCTGTCCTTGGGAAGGAGTGAACTCTTGATTGCTATGTCGGCGTTCTTGCCGTTCACTGAACGGAATTCAACTGTAAGTTTGCCGTGTTCCAGTATGGCCTCGGCCTTGCCGTAGCCTGTCATTGATTTAATCATCTGCTGCGTGTAAATTTGTGCAAATTTAGGAAATTATTGTTTACATTTGCGTTTTAATAGCAATGTGTATTACTTTATGGAAGAAGAAGTAAAGAAACTCAATTTTCTTGAGGAAATCATAGAAGAGGACCTGAAGTCGGGCAAGTTCGAAGCCCCTTTGACCAGATTCCCTCCGGAGCCGAACGGATATCTCCATCTCGGACACGCCAAGTCGCTGTGTATCAACTTCGGTCTGGCTCAGAAATATGGCGGAAAGACCAATCTTCGCTACGATGATACCAACCCTACCAAAGAGGACACCGAATACGTTGATGCCATCAAGGAAGATATCAAGTGGCTCGGTTTCCAGTGGGAGAAGGAGTGCTATGCTTCCGATTACTTCGACCAGCTCTATGAGTGGGCGGAGGAACTGATACGCAGGGGTCTGGCTTATGTCGATGACCAGACTCAGGAGGAAATGAGGGCCAACCGCGGCACAGTGGAGACTCCGGGTACCGACAGCCCGTGGCGTAACCGCAGCGTTGAGGAGAACCTGAGAATCTTCCGCGAGATGAAGGACGGCAAGTATGCTGACGGCGAAAAGGTGCTCCGCGCCAAGATAGATATGGCACATCCGAATATGATGTTCCGGGATCCTATCCTCTACCGTATCAAGCACGCCCATCATCATCGTACCGGCGACAAGTGGTGCATCTACCCTATGTATGACTACACCCACGGCCAGTGCGACTCCATAGAACATATCACCCACTCGATCTGTACGCTCGAGTTCGACGTCCACAGGCCTCTGTATGACTGGTTTATCGAGACCCTGGGCATCTATCCTTCCCACCAGTACGAATTCGCCCGCCTGAATCTTACCTATACCCTTATGTCTAAGCGCAAGCTTCTCGAACTTGTTCAGAAGGGCATCGTTGCAGGTTGGGACGATCCGCGTATGCCGACGCTCTGCGGCGTTAGGCGCAGAGGCTACACAGCAGAGTCCCTCAAGATGTTCTGCGATAAGATAGGCGTCAGCAAGCGCGACCAGCTGATGGACATCCAGCTCCTCGAGTGGTGCGTGCGCCAGGACCTGAATGCAAGGTCAAACCGCTATATGGTAGTTCAGGACCCTGTCAAGCTGACCATCACCAACTGGCCTGAAGGCCTTGTGGAGTGGTATGACTGCCCGCTGAATCCTGCCGAACCGCAGGGTGCGAGCCGCAAGGTGCCTTTCACGGGAGAGCTCCTCATCGATAGGGCCGACTTTATGGAGGATGCTCCGAAGAAGTTCTTCCGTCTCAAGCCGGGCGGAGAAGTGCGTCTCAAGTACACCTACATCATAAAGTGTGATGAGGTCGTAAAAGACGAACTTGGAAACATCGTTGAACTTAAGTGCAGCTACGACCCGAGCACCAAGCCGGGAGCAGGGGAGTGGCGCAGTGTAAAGGGTACTATCCATTGGGTGTCAACTTCTCATATGAAGGAAGTCGAACTCCGCAACTACGACCGTCTCTTCACCCTCGCCGATATGAGCCAGGTTCCTGAGGACAAGGACTACAAGGACTTCCTCAATCCTGATTCACTCGTCGTTTCCCGCGCTTACGCCGAGCCTGCCCTCCTTGAGGACGCTTCAGGCATCGCTGTTCAGTTTGAAAGGACGGGATACTACATCAAGGACAAGGATTCTACCCCGCAGAACCCTGTTTTCAACAAGACAGTATCTCTTAAAGATTCTTATAAGCCGGAATAAGACCTCAGACCTGAAGCTCGAGCCATCGGGTTTCAAGGCTGTCGGTTTCGGCAATGATTTCTTCTATGCGTTCGGAGGCCTGACGGAGCTCTTCATAGCTCAGGGCCCCCGAACTCATTTTATTCTCCAGTGTGCTTTTCTCCTCTTCCAGTTCAGGAAGCCTCGCTTCAATCTGCTCCAGTTCGCGTTTCTCCTTGAAACTGAGCTTGCGCGGCGCGTCGGGATTTGCGCTTCGGCTCTCGGTAGCCCTGGTTGGCTCCGCCTTGTTCTTGCGCGCCCTGGCGTTTTCCTCCTGCTTGAGTTTTGCTTCGTAGTCGCGCACATACTGGCGGTACTCGCTGAAGTTGCCTACGAAATCCTTGATCACGCCCTTGCCGCAGAAGACGAGCAGGTGCTCGGCCACCCTGTCGAGAAAATGGCGGTCGTGGCTGACTATCAGCAGGCTGCCCTTGAATTCCTTAAGGTATTCCTCCAGGATATTGAGGGTCACGATGTCCAGGTCATTGGTCGGCTCGTCGAGAATCAGCAGGTTAGGCTCCTGCATCAGGATGGTAAGCAGGTAGAGCCGGCGCTTTTCGCCTCCCGAAAGCCTTGAGACCTTGGTGGAGAGCATATCGTGAGGGAAGAGGAAACGCCCCAACAGGCGGGTGTCGTTGACGGTTTCAAGCACGGTCTGGTCTCCCTCGAAGCTCATTCCGCTCTGGCGGTAGTAACCGATCTTGAGCGACTCGCCCCTTTCTATGACGCCCGAGCAGGGTTCGATCACTCCGGTGAGCAGGTCCAGGAAGGTGGACTTGCCCACTCCGTTGCGGCCTACTATGCCTATCTTGTCGCAGCGTTGGAACTTGTAGCTGAAGTCCTTGAGCAGCGGCTCTCCCATCCAGTCGTAGCACAAGTGGTGGCAGTCGATGATTTTTGAGCCGAGCCGACTGGCGCTGCCTACGCCTTCAAGGCTGATCTGTTTGGTAGTATAGACCTGGTTGGAGCGTTCCTGAAGTTCGTGGAAAGCGTTGATTCTGTACTTCGCCTTTCCGGTGCGGGCGCAAGGTGTGGCGTGAATCCACTCCAGCTCCCGGCGCAGCAGGTTTCTGACCTTGTCGGTCTGGGCGTTGTAGTTGGTGATGCGCTCGTCCCTTTTTTCGAGGTAGTTCTGGTAGTTGCCCTTGTAGGTATAGACGGCGCCGTGGTCGAGTTCCATCACGATATTGCAGACCCTGTCGAGGAAGTAACGGTCGTGGGTTACCATCAGTAGCGTGCAGCGGCTGCGCTTGAGGTAGCCTTCGAGGTATTCGATAGCCTCGATGTCCAGATGGTTGGTCGGTTCGTCCATTATCAGGAATTCCGCGTCAAGGGCGAGCATTTCGCTAAGGGCGACACGCTTTATCTCGCCTCCCGACAGACCGCCCATCTTGCGGTAGTGGTCTCCGATGCGGAAGTTGGAAAGGAATTCGTGAACCTTGCGCTCAAACTCCTCGCGCCTCTCCCCGTGAAACTCTGCGGTGGCTTCGGCGCTGTGGCGAATTATCTGGTCGAAGATGGGAAGCTGCGGGTCAAAATCGTATTCCTGCTCCAGGAAGGCTATGTGTATGTCCTTGAGAAAGAGGATTCTTCCACCCGAATCCGATTTGTCCTTGCCGGCGAGTATCCTCATCAGCGAGGTCTTGCCGGTGCCGTTTGGTGCAATGAGAGCGATCTTGTCGCCCTCATTTACATTGAATCCTATGTGCTCGAAAAGTATCTTCGGCCCGTAGCTCTTTGAGATGTTCTCAATCTGGAGATATGATGCCATCCTTTACAGACCGAGTACGTTTGCGCGCGAAAGCAGACAGTCTCCGACTGAGGCGGCGCGACGACCCAGGCAGGAGAATACTATCTTGGTGTCGGCGGAAACCCTTGAGAGGGAGAGCCTGTTGACGGCTGTCTTGATAGGCAGAAGCAGGTACTCCTTGCCGACTATCAGACGTCCGCCTATGACTACGAGTCCCGGGTTGAAGATGTTCAGGACTCCGGCGATACCCCTTCCGAGGGTGTCACCTATCTGGCCTATGGTGTCGATGGCGAGCACGTCCTCATCCCTTACTGCGTCGAGGATTTCGCCAAGTTCGATGTCTCCCTTTTTCTTATATAGGGTTGCCAGCGAAGAAGGCTGGCCCTTTTCCAATTTTTCGACTATCATCCTGTGGAGGGCGGATCCGGATGCGCCGGTCTCCAGACATCCCACCTTGCCGCAGCGGCAGATCAGGTTGTTGTCCAGGACAGGGAAGTGCCCCAACTCGCCGGAGTAGCCGGACTTGCCGTAATAGAGATTGCCGTCCATAATGATACCCATACCCAGACCCCAGCTGATGTTGATGAAGACCATATTCGGGTCGGCATCCTTGCCGAGGGTGAGGTACTCTCCGTATGCCATTGCGCGAGAGTCGTTCTCTATGTTTACCGGCACGTTGAACTCCTTCTGGAAGATGCTCTTGAGTGGGAGGTCGTCGGACACGAAGTAGGTGAGGCTATAACCCTTCTCCGGGTTCACGCGACCTGAGAGGCTCACTCCCACGCCAAGCACCTTGATCCAAGGGATGCCGCTCTTGGTGACCTCGTCCTTGACCATACGGCAGATGGTCCTGAAGGACTCTTCCGTGGCCTCGAGGACATATTCTATATCCTGGATGAAATTGATTATCTCGCCCTTGAAGTTGCTGATGGAGATGTGGTAGTGGTGCCTGGCCACATCCACTCCCACGAAGTAGCCGGCTTCGGGGTTGAGGCCGTAAACGCTCGGGCGTCTTCCTCCCGAGGTGCCAATCTTACCCTCATCCCTGAGGAAGCCTTCAGCAATGAGTTCGGAAATGAATTTGGTGATAGTGGGTACACTGATGCCGAGATTGCGGCTGAAATCAGCAATGCTGTAGTTGCTGTGTTTGATGCACAGTTTCAAGATATCTCTTTTGATTGCTGCGTTCTTGCTGCTGGTATCACTCAGGAATGTGGCCATAGTGTTAATTCTGATAGTTATCCTCGCAAAAATAAGAAAAAATTATTTATATTTGTGCTGAAGAATGAAATTCTTTAAAAATGTTTCTTAAAAAGGTCCAGAAATCCCTCATTCCGTTCAGGCTCACGATGAAGGCGAAATTTACCTTGAGCCTGCTTTCCATAGTAGCCATACTGCTTGTCTCCTCAGCCATTTCTGTGTTTGAGTACTCCAGGATGAGCGGCTATGCGTCGGCCAGGGTGGAGCAGAACCTCAAGAGCATCGATCTAGCCGGAGAACTTGCGGGAATGTGCGACCGGTACAACCTTGCCGTGCTCTCGGCAGTTGGCGGCGAAGCCCGTGCGCCTGAGTTCGGCGATGATGCCTTCAGGCAGGGGTGCGAGTCTTTCCGCAATGTGGACTCCGAACAGATCAGCGCCCTGGCGGATTCGGTGATGTATTCATACGCCGCTTATATGATGGTCTCCAAAGAGCTGGACAGCGTGCTTGAGTCCGACTTCATCGATTCACGCAACTGGTATTTCGAAAGGCTTCAGCCCCGCTTCAATCGTCTGAACAGCTACATATCCGATCTTACCGGAGCCCTGTACGCCGACCTTCTCGACAACTCGAGGGACTTCGACAGCGGTTTCTACCGCAGCATTATCCCGGGAGTCGTAGCCACTATGGCGGGTATCCTGCTGATTCTGATCCTTCTCTTCTTTGTCCTTGCCCAATATGTCCGTCCTCTGGGCAAGATGCGCGCGGCCCTTTCTGCCTACAGGACAAACGAGAAGACCTATTCCCTCCAGATAGACGGGGACGACGAACTCAGCGAACTGAACGAAGGGATACACGAGATCGTCAAGGAAAACCTCCAGCTCCGCGCCCGCATCAAGGCCCTGAAGAAACAATAGGCCCGCTATGGACAGGGCCGAATTCCTATACAAACGCTTCCTTTCGTCATTCGAAGCCGAGCCGACCACCTGCCAGGATAAATTTTTCCGTGAGGCGGCCGATTTCTGTACCTGCGACGACGCTGATATCCTCGTTGTAAACGGCTATGCCGGTACGGGCAAGACAACTGCCGTGTCCAATGTTGTTTCCTGCCTTCACTCGGTGGGTACCCGCAGCATACTGCTTGCGCCGACAGGCCGCGCAGCCAAGGTGCTCAGCCAGACAAGCGGGCGCAGCGCGTCCACCATCCACAAGCACATCTACCGCCAGAAGGGGGTGGGCAGCAACGGCTATGGCCAGTTTTCCCTTGCGCCCAATAAGGCGAAGTGCACGCTTTTCGTAGTCGATGAGGCTTCGCTCATCGGCATAGACGGCGCCTCGGAGCAGAGTTCCCTTTTCGGCACCGGCAACCTGCTCGGCGACCTGATAGATTTCGTGCGCAGCGGCGACGACTGCCGCCTGCTGCTGATGGGAGACTGCGCCCAGCTGCCTCCGGTCGGGCTCGACGAGTCGCCCGCCCTTTCGAAGGACTATATGGATATGTTCGGAGGCGTGCGCTACTGCTCGCTCACGACCGTCGTGCGCCAGGCCTCGGAGTCAGGCATCTTGCGCAATGCCACTATGATACGCGGCCTGATGAGCGAAAACGCCCTGTCGGGGGATTTCAGCTCCCTGAAGCTTGATCTGGAGGGCGTCGATGACATAGAGAGGTTAAGCGGCGGCGACCTTATCGAGACGCTCAGCTCCGCCTATTCCCGCTACGGAGAGGATGAGACTGTGGTGCTCTGCCGCTCCAACAAGCGGGCAATCCGCTACAATCTGGGCATACGCTCGATGGTGCACTTCAAGGAGGAGAGGCTGCTGCGCGACGACAAGCTGATGATAGTAAAGAACTGCTACCAGTTTATTGAGGGTCTGGAAGGGGTGGATTACCTGGCAAACGGTGACATCGCCAAGCTCGTCAGCATCCATAGTTTCGAGCAGCGCTACGGCCTGAATTTCGCCACCGCCACGCTCAGCCTGCCTGATTACGGAGACCAGTCTTTCACGGCCAAGATGTGCCTCGATGCGCTGGAGTCCGAAACAGCCTCGCTCAGTTACGAGCAAAGCAACGCCCTTTTTCAGGGGGTATGGCAGGATTACTCCGATCTCGGGACCAAAAAGAAAATATGGGCGGCTGTGCGTGAGGACAAGTACTTCAATGCCCTGCAGGTGAAGTATGCGGATGCCCTTACCTGCCACAAGTCCCAGGGCGGCCAGTGGGATTGCGTGTTTATCGACAATCCTTTCTGGCAGGAGCTGAGTGTGGACGATCTGAAATGGCTCTATACCGCGCTGACGCGTGCCGTGAAAAAGGTCTATCTCGTCAATTTCCAAGATAAATATTTCAAATGAAAAAGATAAGTGCAATACTCGCCGTCTGCGTCCTCTCAATCCTGACGCTCGGCGCCCGTGAACGGAACAATACCCCTAGCCCGGACGGGCAGCTTGAGGCCTTCACTCTGGACGGGGACCTGTGGGTAAGGTCTCTGAGGGATTCAACCCTGCTGCGCCTCACCTATGACGGCTCAGCTCTGATAAGCAACGGCTACGCCTCCTGGGTGTACTACGAAGAGATACTTGGCCGATCCTCCAACTACAAGGCTTTCTGGTGGAGCCCCGACTCCAAGAAGATTGGCTTCTACCGTTTTGACGAAAACGGGGTGAATATGTTCCCAATCTATTCTCCCTTCGGCCAGAACGGCACTCTCCACCAGACCCGCTATCCCAAGGCAGGGCAGGAGAACCCAAAAGTCAGAATCGGAATCGCCGACCTGGGTAGGGGAGTGCCGGATATGGTCTGGGCGGACTTTGATGAAAATTCCGACCAGTATTTCGGCATACCTTTCTGGAGTGACGATTCTCAGCGCTTCTACATTGCCCGCGAACCGCGCCGCCAGAGCGAGCTCGACCTGTATGCAGTCAGCGCCACCGACGGCAGCAAGAGTCTTGTCTATCACGAGGAGTATCCCGCTTCGTGGCTGGACTGGATTGACGGAATGGTCTTCACCAAGGACGGCTTCTATATGGCGCGCGATTTCGAAAGCGGCTGGCAGCAAATATATTTCCTGAATTATGACGGCACGCTAAAGTGCCTGACGCAAGGTCAGAACTGGGACATAAGACTGCTCAAGGCTGACGGGCGCCGCGGCTGCCTGTACTTCACGGCCAAGCGTGATTCCCGCCTCCACAATACCCTCTACCGCCTTGACCGCAAGGGCAAAATAACTGCCCTGACTGACCCGGATCTACACCTGGAGTATGTCAGGCTCGATGAAGAACTTAAGACCTTCGAGGGCCAGATGTCAACGGCCCGCGCCCCGAGACGCACTGTCAGGGGACGGCTCGACCGCTGCGAGTATGAATATGTGGATGTGCCCCGGGAACCCGATTTCAGCGCTGTTCCAAAGCCTGAAATCGTCACCATCGAAAATGACGGATTCACCCTTTATGGTTTGATGGCAAAGCCGAAGGACTTCGACCCTTCAAAGAAATATCCTGTAGTGATGACCCTCTATGGCGGTCCTGGCACCCCTTATGTGCGCGACCGCTGGAATGACAGGGACGCCTCCAATGGATGGATGTTCGAAAACGGTATCATCACCATCGTTGTTGATCCCCGCTCTTCCGGCGAGAACGGCCGTCGCGGTATGGACCAGGCCTTCGGCAGGATGACAGTCATCGAACTCGAAGACTACATAGCCTGGGCAAAGTGGCTCGGCTCCCTTGAATACGTGGATGCTTCGCGCATCGGCGTGCAGGGTTTCTCTTTCGGCGGCACGACCACTTCGATGCTGGTACTCCGCTATCCGCAGTACTTCTGCTGCGGTGTTGCCGGCGGAGGCGTTTACGACTGGCAGCTTTACGATTCGCACTATACCGAGCGCTTTATGGACACCCCGCAGGCAAATCCTGACGGCTACCGCATAGCCTCGGTGATAAACTACATCGAGGAGATTTTCGGCTCAGACTACAAAGGGCACCGTCCCGCCCCGGGGGCGCTGAAGCTCACTCACGGCACCGGTGATGATAATGTTCACTTCCAGAACACCCTGCAGCTGGTAGATGCACTTCAGAAAGCGGGCTACCAGTTTGAGCTGATGATTTACCCTGACGGGATGCACGGTTATCGCGGCGCCCAGCACGAGCACGACGTGGCCTCAGACCGCATCTTCTGGACTAAGCATCTTCTGGCACGGTGACGGCGATGAGCCTGCCCTGATGAAGGCTGCTGAAAGCATAGATATGCTTGTCCCCACCCGAGCGGACAAGCATTTTCTTTTTGAGCGCTTCGCTGCTTATAGGCAGGTTGCGGGCAGTCACCTCCGCCTGAGGGTACCTTCTGCCTATGCTGCGTATGCTTTCGCCGCACATAGGGAGGATTTCGATGATGCGCCTTGACTTGAACATAGGGGAGTCCACGGGGGTGGCGCTGCGGTAAAGCTGGGTGGAGCGGTCGATTTTCTCCAGGCCGAAGCGGGTGCATACAAGCTTGAACGCGCCCGATTTGAGCAGCCCCGCTCCCGGTTCGGCAAGGTGGTCGCCAACTTCGAGCCCTGCGGCATATTCGCACACGGCCTCGCGCTCCTGCGAGGGGAGGAATTCGAATGCCGTCCGGGCGTTCTCTACGACGCTGATGCTGCATTCTCCGTTGAACCCGCGCTCCAGCAGGCAGAGCAGCTCCTTCACTTCGCCCCCGAAACTCACCACCCAAAGGCGGCTCATCCTGCCTTCGAAGCGCTCTGTGAGCATAGTGATGTCGGCCATAGGCGAGAGCTTGAAGAGCAGCCGCGGGGCTTTCTCCAACAAGGCGGGAATCATAGTCAGGATGTCAGGAGAGCAATCCTCAAGCAGGAATACTTTTTTGCCTGAGGAATCGCGTCGGGCGGGGTCGGCGTAGATCAGGGCGCTTTTCTCGAAGCTGCTCCCGGGCCCCGTCTGCTCGTTGTGAAAGACGATATTGGAGCAGCCCAAGCTGCTGAGGTTTTCCCTTGCCGCCTCCAGCAGGGCACTGTCCCTTTCGTAGTAGTGGAGGGTGTCGCAAACCCGGCTGAGCGCCCAGGAGTCAACACCCAGCCCGCCGGTCAGATCGCTGATGACGCCGCTGCCGCCTGTCAGGGAAGCCGCTATGTCGGCCTTGAAGCGCGCCGCCGCGGCCGAAGAGCACTGCTCCAGATTGATTTTTGCAGGGATGCGGATGTCCTCAAGAACGCTCCAATCGGGGATTTTCTTCCAGACTTTCTTCCTTTCCTCCTCCTTTATGCGCTCAATTATGTCCGAGAATGCTTTTTTCATAATACAAATGTACGAAATCCGCAATTATTTACTAAATTTGAGAAAATATACCAATTACATATGAAAGAATTTGAAATAAAGGCTCAAAGTTGGCTCGAAGGGGACTTCGACCACGAAACCAAAATGAAGATCCGCCAGTTGCGCACCGAAGATCCAGCTGCTTTCGAAGATGCTTTCTATAAAAATCTCGAATTCGGCACGGGCGGTTTGCGCGGCATTATGGGAGTAGGCACCAACAGAATGAACAAATATACTGTGGGTATGGCCACTCAGGGCCTTGCCAATTATATTCTTTCCCACTGCCAGGGCGACGACCTGAAGGTCTGCATTTCCTACGACTCGCGCAACAACAGCAAGGAGTTCGCAAGGATTGCCGCAGACGTGCTTTCAGCCAACGGCATCCACGTCTATATCTTCGACAACATCCGCCCTACGCCTGAGATGAGTTACGCTGTGCGCCTCAAGGGTGCCGTGGCCGGTATTATGATTACCGCTTCCCACAACCCTAAGGAGTACAACGGTTACAAGGTCAGCTGGTCTGACGGCGGTCAGGTTACCAGCCCTGTGGACAAGGAGATTGTAGCTGAGGTTGCCAAGATCACCGATCCTTCGATGGTGAAGTTCGAGGCCGGTCTGCGCTGTGGCGAGATTGAGGCTATGGGTGCGGATGTGGATGAGTGCTACCTGCGCGACCTGCTGTCGCTGCGACTCAGCCCTGAAGCCTGCAAGAAGCATTCGGACATCAAGTTCGTATATACTCCTCTCCACGGCTGCGGCGTGAGACTCGTTCCCGAGATTCTCCATCGTATGGGCTTCGAGAATGTCATCCACGTTCCTGATCAGGACCTCTCGGACGGCAATTTCCCTACAGTCGTGTCTCCTAACCCTGAGGAGCCTGCAGCTCTGAAGATGGCTATCGACAAGGCTGACGAGACCGGTGCAGACGTAGTGCTCGGCACTGACCCTGATGCAGACCGCATCGGTATCGCAGTCCGCAATGACGAGGGCAAGATGGTGCTCTTTAACGGCAACCAGACTGCTTCTATGCTTACCTACTACATCCTCAAGCGCTGGAGTGAACTCGGAAAGCTGGGCGAAGGCAAGTATGTTGTCAAGACCATCGTGACCACCGAGCTCATCACCGATATCTGCAAGGCTTACAACGTCCCTGTATATAACGTTCTTACCGGCTTCAAGTATATTGCCGAGATCGTCAAGAGGGAAGAGGCCAGGGGTGGCGAATTCATCTGCGGAGGCGAGGAGAGCTACGGCTTCAACATCGGCCAGTTCGTTCGCGACAAGGATGCGCAGGTGACCGCTATGATGATTGCCGAGTGTACCGCCTGGGCTGCAGAGCAGGGACTTACCCTCTATCAGCTTATGCAGAAGATCTACAAGGAGTTCGGCTACCGCAAGGAGGGTCTCGTTTCTGTAGTACGCAAGGGTGTTACCGGAGCTCAGGAAATCCAGAAGATGATGGTGGATCTGCGTGCAAATCCTCCAAAGGATCTTTGCGGCTCACCGGTGACCAAGGTTATCGACTATCTTGAGCCTGAGAAGACCGGACAGCCTTCATCAAATGTGCTCCAGTTCTTTGACGAAGACGGTGATGTGGTATCTGTACGCCCTTCAGGCACCGAGCCTAAGATCAAGTTCTATTTCGGCGCCAAGGGCTCTGATGCAGACGCAAAGATCGAGGCCCTCAAGGCCCAGTTCTGCAAGTAGCCGGTTTGCGCTGGGGCAGCCCACCTGCAACACAATAAAGAAAATGACCTCCAAGTCCGTCCGGGCTTGGAGGTCATTCTCTTAATATACTTTTCCGGGGAGTCAGAACTGCTGGCCGAGGGTGCTGAAATCATCTTCGGCAGCATTCTTGATTCGCAGGCCGGATTCGGTTTCGAAGCGGCAGTTTTCGAAGTGGAAGGTTCCCTTTTCGAACGGAGCTATGTCGAAGCCCTGAACTTCGCCCAGGGACTTGGCGTTTCCGCTGCAGTTCTTGAGGCTGACATTGCGCAGGACTGTGACGGGGTCAGAGTATTCGACAGGCATATTTCTCTGGCTTCCCGGTCTCCAGTTGAAGTTGACTTCGATAATCTTGAGGGCATTGTCGATGCGGATGTCCTCAAAGCTGATGTTCTCCACGATTCCTCCTCTCGAAGGTTGGCTCTTGAAGCGGATTGGCGCCCAGTTGCCGTTCTCTATCAAGCAGTTGCGTGATACGACATTGCGGATGCTGCCCGAAATCTCGCTGCCCATAGTGATGCCTCCGTGGCCGTATTCGAAGTGGCAGTTCTCGATGAGGATATCCTCGCTCGGTCTTGCGACCCTCCTGCCGTCCTCGTCCTTGCCGGACTTGATGGAGATGCAGTCATCGTGGACATAGAAGCGGGTGCCGCCTATGTAAACGTCGCAGCAGGAATCGATATCCACGCCGTCGGAACTCGGGATGTACTCTCTGGCCTCGATGTCAAGGTTCTCGATGCGGAAGCCCTCGGTATAGAGTACGTGCACGCACCAGGATGCCTGGTTGCGCAGCTTGAGTGAAGAGATGCTGCCCGAGTCGCAGTTGGTGAAACAGATGAGCCTTGGCCGTCCGATTGGGGCGAAACTCTGCTTGCTCCATTCCAGCCCGCTGCCGTCGATGGTGCCTTCGCCGCTGACGCATACTTTGTCGTTGTTGTCAAAGTTGAGGAATGCGCAACGCCAGTCTCGCTCTATGCCTTCGAAGCGGGTGCTGACGGCAGGGAAGAGATTAGGGGCAACGACGGCCTTGAGCAAGGCGCCTTTCTCGACGCGAAGACTTACCCCGCGAGGGAAGAATAGTGCTCCGGAAAGGTAAGTGCCGCGAGGGAAGACGACCGTGCCGCCGCCTTGCTCCGCTGCCTTGTCTATGACGGCCTGGATAGCTGCGGTCTGTTCGAGCTTGCTTGAAGACTTGACGCCCAGTTTGCGCACGTTGAATTCGGTCTTGCCTCTTTCAAAGCAGAGAATAAGGCTCTCCCAAGGCTCAAGTGTCAGCTCGAGCAGGGTTCGGTCGTCCTGCCTCTTGCCTTCTACAGGGATGATTTCTCCGCTGCGGCAGTCCCAGCGGCTGAGTTTTCCGACCTCGTCGAAGCTGGCGGTAAAGCTCAGCGGAGTGTCGCCCTCGTTGAAGAGGAAGTAAAAGCAGCCGTCAGAAAGGACTCTGCGCTGATATCTAAGGCCGCTCTGAGGCGCTGAGGTGCTGATTTCGCACGAAGGCATTGCCGCCTCGACGACAGGACTCCAGACTGCATTTCCCTCGTAGAGAGCCTTTTGGGGAGTTGATATGCCGCTGACCTTGAAGAATGAGCCTGATACGAGCTCGTAAGGCCTCCTGCCCCAGAAGAGCAATTTGCCTCCGCGCATTGCGAACTCCTCAATCTTCGCCCACATCTTTTCAGGGATAAGCTCGCAGGATGGGATAATGAGGGTATACTATCGCTGTCCGCTTTTGTTCTCGAGGTAGCCGCTGCCGACCCTCAGGGCCGAATCGAAGGCATCCTCGTCCACCCAGTCGAAATCCTTCTGGTGACTGAGCAGCTCCTTGGAGATTTTCAGGAGGTCGTCATTGACGGCGTTGCTGCCCTTCCAGTAGCTCATTGTAGGGAAATAGACTGCGATTCTTGCACCCGGCTTGCCGACAGACATCAGGTAGGTTGCTCTGGCCGTGTAGTCATTGAGGCTTTTCATCCCCGGGTCGGACATCCAGTTAGGCGTCTTTGACCCTGCCATCCAGAACATAAACTCAAAGAAGTTGATGCCTCTGGCCAGCTGGTGGTCCACGACAAACTTAGCCTGGTCGATGTCCGGCGCGGTGTAATATGCGGCAAAGCTCTCGCTGAAAGCGCGCTGTTTGCCCCAGACGTGACTGACCGAAGATGCATATTTAGGAAAATCATTGTCCACTCCCGGCCAAATCTGGTTCCAGATGGCGTCCACTCCCGGCACCTGAACCCTGCTCAGAGTGCGGAAGAGGCTTCCCTCAGCCCTGACGCAGACAGGCATATTGTGCTCGTTATTGAGGTGGGTGATATAGGCAAGCCCGTTTTCCTCGCACCACACAGCCTGCTGTTCGAAGAAGTTCTTCGCGAAGAGCTCAGACCATACATCCCAGTAATCAGCCCTGAAACGTTTCTGGTCTTCGTCCCTTATACCAACAAGAAGGCTGGCAAGATATTTTGTAGGGTCGTAGCCCTTGATCGCGGCGAATTCCTCCACTATTGACGGAGTCCAGGGAATGTAGGCGAAATCCGGCTCATCGCCACGGAAGCCCAGGACGGTTGTGCCGAAATACTCGCCTATGTACTTTTTGTACTGCTCGTGGGTCCAGTCGATGAACTGTCTGACTGCCAGGGGATTGAGATAGTCGCAAAGGGAGTTGCTGGTATCCTTGCCGCCTTTTGGATTGTTGACAGCCCGGGTCTGGCCCGTACGGAAATCAGCTCCAGCAAGTATGATGGAATAGTCCTTCATTCCGGCATTGAAACTGATCTTGTGGTCTTTGATTTCGACCGGCCTTCCGACACTTCCGTCAGAAGGGACGGCGATGGCGCTAAGTGCCCTTGAATCAACCGGATATTCGTTGAGGATACTGCCTTTTCCGACAAATAAGGTATCTACGCTCACGACGGCCTGCATCCTCAGCTCAGGTCTGAGTTTAGAGAATTTGCCTCCGGCGAAGCCGCTGGGATACTTTCCTTCGTCGATGATCCAGACTTTCAGGCCCCTTTTGGCCGCCTGCTCTACAGCGCTTCGGATAGCGAGGAACCAGTCCTGCGAGAGGTATTCATAAGGGAGGCGGTAGCCTGCCTCGAAGATTACGGAACGGAAGCCCTTGGTCTTGATTGAATCAAGGTCGTGGCAGATGGTTTCCAGATTCATAGGGCCCTCCCAGCCCCAGATTACGTGGCTTGCAAACTCGGAAGGGGGATTGGCGAAGCCCGCCTTTGCACGGGCAACATCATACTGCGCTGCGTCGCTCCAGACCTTTGTGGCCCGGGCATATGCAACAAGTCCTGACATCATGGTCAGGACCAGTGCAGCGATAAACACTCGCTTGTTCATTTCTTATTTTACTGAAAAAATCGGTCCTTGTGAAGAGAAATCCTGGTCGTAATACATTACGGCGCTGTCGTTGAGCCTGATGTGGCTGTTTTCAATCAGCTTGATGAGTTCGGCTCCGGCGAAGACCACAGGGCCGTAGCCGTGGGCGGCATAAGGGTTGACAGGACGGTAATAGTAGAATGCAGGGTCGAAAGCCATACCGGTGCCCACGCAGGTGCCGTTTACCTTGCCTTCCCCATCAATCATAGTAGATACTGCGTTCCAGGCGAGGCAGGCTGATGCGCTGTAGGTAAGGGCGTTCAGCCAGCCCTGGTTGATGCCGTGTGCGAAGCAGTAGGCATAGATGGCTGTTGCTGAGGTCTCAAGGTATGAGTCGCTTCTGTCGAGGAGCTGGTGCCAGAAACCCTCGCTGCTCTGCAGGGCGAGGAGGCCGGCAGCGTGCTGCTTGAGGAGGGCGAGTACATCGGCTCTGCCAGGATAGTTCTCAGGGACTGCATCCAGAACCTCGCACATAGTGAGGATGGCCCAGCCGTTGGCCCTGCCCCAGTGGAAGGCAGGATGCTCGTCCATAGCCTCTACCCAGCCGTGGCGGAAGAGCTTCTTCTCCGGAACCCACATCTTCTCCTTGAAGAGCATAATCTGGCGTATTGCCTCATCGAAATACTTGGTCTCGCCGGTGAGCTTGCCGTACCAGGCGATGGCAGGAACTCCCATAAACATATCGTCGAGCCAAACGGAGTTCTCCTGCGGGCGGTTGCGGGCAAGGGTGCCGTCGGCGAGGCGATGCTCATTGTAGAGAATGAGGTTCATATAGTTGTCAATCAGCGGCCTGAGATTGAGCTCGGGATGGGCGAACTGGTCCCTTATCATCGACACACAGACTGCGCCTGCGTCATCCAGCACTTTCGGATTTACAACCTGAGTCATCTGGGCGTCAACCTTGCCGCCCTCCTTGAGAACTTGAGTCCAGTGTGGAGCCTGCTCTGCAAGGAAGCTGTGGCGGCGGATAGTATATTCGCTGAATGCCTTGTCGCCGGTGGTCTCGCCTGCGCGGAGCATTGCCGAATAAGTCACGCCCCACTCATAGCTTGCAAGCCTGAAGGCACCTTTCTCGAGGTAGCCGTCTTCCTTTACAGCAGTGGGGGTTTCTTTATCAAGGAAAGCGAGAACTCTGTCAAGGTCAGCCTTGATGTCCTTTACCTCAGGCACTCCGTAAGGAATCTTGTAATCCGGCTGGAGAAGGTGAAGGGGTGAGTTGGAATCGGTCAGAACTGTCTCTTTTCCGCTCGAAGAACAGGATGAAAGCCCCAAAATAAGGGCCAGGGCGGAAAGAGTTGTGATTAGTGGATGTTTCATAAAAATATAGTGTTGTTAATGTATGTGTGTAAAGATAGTTCATATTCAGCAGTTTATCAAGCGCCCTGAGGAAATATGA
>JAEDLO010000064.1 GCA_016295245.1 Bacteroidales bacterium
GCATACTCCATAATGTTCTCGGCATAGTCGCCGATACGCTCCAGGTCGCGGACAGTCCTGTACGTTGTCGCAAGGAAAAGGTGGTCTTTCTCTCCCAGACCCTGACGGTCCGAAAGCTTCACGACAAAGTTCACAATCTCCCTATTGAGAAAATTAAGCTCATTCTCCTGGCGGGCGAACAACTCCTTCTCGCTGAAATCCAGCCTTGTGATAGTATCGAGTGCCCTGTAGACATTCTCGATAGCGATGCCCGCCATCGAAACAATCTCCCGCTTGGTCTGCTGCACGGCGATAGGCGGAGTCTTCAACATATTGTCATCAATATAGTGCAGACGCGGCGCATCCGGATCCTCCACAACCACAGCGTCAGGGCTGAGCCTGCAGACAAGCTTCACGAGCAGGTTGGTAAGCGGCAGGAAAATAATTACGGTAACCACATTGAAGACCGTATGGAACATAGCCAGCTGGGTCTGCGGCGCTCCGGGGAACATAGCGTCGAAGAGAGTGCCGAAACCGACCCTTCCGCCCGTGCAGAGGCTGATTACATAGCTTGCAATCAAGAAAACCACAACGCCGCCGCAGTTGAAAATCAAGTGGATGAGGGCGGTGCGCTTGGCATTCTTGCCGGAAGTGATGCCGGCGATAATGGCAACGACGCAGGAACCGATATTCGAACCCATCGTCAGGAAGATACCCTGGTCGAGCGAAATGAGCCCCGTCACAACCATCGCAAGCGCAATGGAGGTCATCACCGAAGAACTCTGGATGATGGCCGTAAAGATAGCACCCATCAGCACCAGGAGGATAGGGTTGCCTATCGTGGCAAGGAAATCCTTCACTCCGTCAAGCGCGGCGAAATCCGACATTGAACTGCTCATCAGCGACAAACCCACGAAGAGCATACCGAAGCCCGTGAGCACGCCGCCTATGGTCTTCGCCATATTCTTCTTCGAGAAGATGCTCAGGAATGCGCCTATTCCTGCGAAGGCGGAGAAGATCACTGTGGTCGAAAGGGCATTGCTGCCGAACATACCCAGGGCCACAATCTGTGCCGTGACTGTAGTACCGATGTTGGCTCCGTAAATAATCGTTGCCGCTTGGGTGAGAGAGATGATGCCGGCGTTGACAAAACCGATCACCATCACGGTAACGGCACCGGAACTCTGGATGGCTGCTGTACCTACGGTACCTATGCCCACACCGATAAGTTTGTTCCTCGAGGCCTTGGCGAAAAGGCTTTTCAACTTGTCAGAACTTGCGGATTCGAGATTGGAACTCATCATCTGGCAGGCAACCAGGAAAATTCCAATACCGGCCAGAAGCGTCAAAATCGCAGAGAGAATAGCGGTTAATCCCATCACTGTTGTGCTATGAATTTGTAAACTATGTTTCCTATCTGTTTAGGCGCGGCGTCGGCTTTGGCTGAAAATTTCGAAAGCCTTGCCGCCCGAATGGCATATGCCCTAAGGCAGGCGTCAGTGGAAGAGTTCTGCTCGTCCACCTTGGCGTTTATTACCGCACCGGAAGGGTTGACCGTAATCAGGACGGTCACCTCGCCCGCGCCGAGGCAGCGGTAAGCAGGAATAGGGAGCTTGCTTGCCTTCCTGCCGTCCAGAAGGTACGACACCACAGACGGCCCCCGGTATGCGCTGCGCGCGCTGTCATCCTTTTTCTCGGCAGCCTTCGGCGAAGGCTCCGCCACATCGTCCTCGCTTGGGGTGAAGCCGCCGCTGAGCTCCTTGCGCAGCCTTTCGGCATCCTTGTAGAGCTCTTCTGCGTTGGTGCCCCTGTCATCCTTGAGCGCACTCCGGTCAACGGCCACATTGCGCACCTCGCTTTGGGAAGAAGCTGCGCCGAGTTCGGCCTCCAGTTTCGCCTTGATGCTCTTCTGAAGCGCCAGTTCCCGTTTGAGCCTCTCGGCCTCCTCGTACTTCGAGAAATCGAGGACAAAGCTGTTCTCAGCCTTCAGATTGCTGTTGATACCACAAACAAGCAGGATTATAATAACCGCCAGATGTAGGATGACGGTTATATATAATCCTGCTTTATTTTCTTCCGGTATCTTTATCACTACTTACTGTTGCCTTTTTCTCTCAACGATTTTTCAATAGAGGCCGTGATCATATCGACGGCAACAGCGTTGTGCCCGCCCTGCGGGATGATTATGTCAGCATAGCGTTTGCTAGGCTCGATAAACTGCAGATACATAGGCTTGACGGTCCGTGAGTATCTCTCGATGACCCAATGGACATCCTTGCCCCTTTCGCTGATGTCACGGGCCATAACCCTCATCAGCCTGTCATCGTCATCGGCGTCGACGAAAAGCTTCACGTCCAGCTGCTTGCGCAACTCCTCACAGGTGAAGATCAGGATACCCTCGATGATAATCACATCGGCAGGCTCTACCCTCTTGGTCTCCGTCTTGGAGCGTGAGCAGGAGATGAAGGAATAAATCGGCTGGTCAACAGCCTTTCCCGCCTTCAGCTCAGCCAATTGAGCGCAGAGAAGATCCCATTCGATAGCGTCCGGGTGGTCAAAGTTGTTTGACCTCTTCTCTTCGTCAGACTTGTCGCTCAGGTCCTTGTAGTAAGAGTCCTGTGGGATGACCACCACCTTCTCGTTCTTGAGTTTCTCGGTGATGGCCTTCACAACCGTAGTCTTGCCGGATCCGGATCCGCCGGCGATGCCGATAACCAACATACTAATATTCGCAGTTCTTAGGAGTTCTCGGGAATGGAATCACGTCACGGATGTTGGACATACCGGTAATGAAGAGAAGGAGTCTCTCGAAACCGAGGCCGAAGCCGCTGTGAGGGCAGCTTCCGAACCTTCTTGTGTCGATATACCACTCGAGGTTGGTCCTTACCATACCCAGCTCGTTGATTCTGTTCTCGAGCTTGGCGAGATCAGCCTCTCTCTCCGAGCCTCCGATGATCTCTCCGATCTTCGGGAAGAGCACGTCCATAGCCCTGACGGTCTTGCCGTCCTCGTTCTGTTTCATATAGAAAGCCTTGATATCCTTAGGGTAGCCCGTGAGGATGACAGGCTTGCGGAAATGCTTCTCGACCAGGTAGCGCTCGTGCTCGCTCTGAAGGTCAACACCCCAATAGACAGGATACTCGAACTCGACGCCATTCTTCATAGCCTCTTCGAGAATCTTGATACCCTCTGTGTATTCAAGCCTTACGAACTCGGTGTTCACTACGCCCTCAAGCCTTGAGATAAGCTCATTGTCGATGTGCTCGTTGAGGAACTCGAGATCGTCACGGCAGTTGTCAAGCGCGTACTTCACCAGATGCTTGATGAAGTCCTCTGCCAGGTCCATATTATCATTGATGTCGTAGAATGCCATCTCCGGCTCCACCATCCAGAACTCTGCAAGGTGTCTCGGGGTGTTGGAATTCTCCGCACGGAAAGTCGGTCCGAAAGTGTAAATCTCACCCAAAGCGGTGGCGCCGAGTTCGCCCTCGAGCTGGCCGCTCACTGTGAGGCTGGTCTCTTTTCCGAAGAAATCCTTCGAATAATCAATTTTTCCCTTCTTGTTTCTTGGGATGTTTTCGAGGTCCAGGGTAGTGACCTGGAACATCTGGCCCGCTCCCTCACAGTCAGAAGCAGTGATGAGAGGGGTGTGGAGATAATTGAATCCCTTTGAATGGAAATAAGAGTGGATGGCATAGGCCATCTCGCTGCGAAGCCTCAGCACTGCTCCGAAGGTGTTGGTCCTCGGGCGCATATGCGCTACGCTTCTCAGGTACTCAAATGACGCGCCCTTCTTCTGAAGCGGGTAGCGTACAGGGTCGCAAGTGCCATAGACAGTAACAGTTCCGGCTTTGATTTCTACATTCTGGCCGCTGCCGATAGACTCCACGAGTTCGCCTTCAACGCCGATGCAGGCACCGGTGCTGATATTGGAAAGGACGGCCTCATTAGCCTCGTTACGGTCAATTACTATCTGTATATTCTTGATTGTCGAACCGTCGTTGAGTGCGACAAATGCGATCTCCTTGTTGCTTCTCTTTGTTCTCACCCAACCTTTGGCGAGAACCTTCTGTCCTGCTTCCATCTTGAGCAGGTCCTTCACTTTTGTGCGTCTAACTTCCATTTGTTTGTTTTTCATTTAAAAAGCAGCCCTCTCAGAAGAGGGGGCTGCTCGATATTACGGCGCGTTGGAAAATTATTCCGACGGCTTTCTTGCTGAGTACATAATCTTAAGTGCAGAGCAACGTCTGAGCTCCTGCTTAATATCTGTAATGATACCCATTCTCACGTCCTGATCGGCACGGATGCTGACGGTCATAAACTGACGGTCACCTTCGCTCATAGACTCACGCTCTGCGGCCACGAAGTCACGGATGTCGTCCGTGGTCTTGAAAGAGTCGTTCAACTGGATACGTGCCTCGGTACCGTACTGAGCCTGAAGAGACTTGATAGGCTGACCGACGTTAATGTATGAGTTGAGGTCCTTTCTTTCAAGCTTCACTACCTCTGAAGCGCTAGGAGTCTTGACCTGTACCTTGTTCTCGGTTTCACGCATCTGCGTGGTTACCATGAAGAAGAACAGGAGCATGAACACGATATCCGAAAGGGAACCCTGAGACATTGCAGGGACTTCCTTCTTTTCTGATTTCTTGAACTTTGACATAAATCTTATCTCCTATTTTCTTCTAGCTCCGACATCCTTTGGTTCTGCCTCAGAGATGTTCTGAGGAATAGCCTCCTTGACAATCGTCTGCTCGTCCTCGCTACAGCTTGCGAACTTCTTGCCGAATGAGCGCATTGCAAATTCGTCACGGAGCTCGTTGACAGCCTTCACAAGTTCGTTCTGGACAGCGATATATGCCTGATAGCTGGTACCACGGTCGTTCTGGAGTGAAATTACGCCCTTGGATTTAGGATAGGTTCCGAAGCCCTCGATATCCACGATTTCCTTCTCTGGAAGTGTAGGATCGTCGTTAGGGTTGGTAAGGAACTCCTTAATCTTATCCTTGAGCATATCAACGTTGATGGCATCATTACCGGCAAGAACTCTATCCTGAGAGTTAATCCTTACAACGATGATGTTGCGGCGATTAACCTTCTGATCCTCGGTCTTCTGATTTTTGTCAGGCATAGGAGGGAGACGACGTGACAGACCCGTGTGTGATCCCATTGTTGTTGTCATCAGGAAGTAGCACAACAGGAGGAATGCGATGTCAGCCGTCGAACTTGAATTGATTGCTGGTGTTTTCTTGCCCATGATTATTTCCTGTTAACGATAGCCAGACGAATCTCACCGACGATGATGGCAACGATGGCGCCGACACCAGTGATGTAGATGAGGTTCAGAATAGTATCAGTAAGTTTGAGTGTTGAAGCAGGATCCATACCTTCTCTACCGAAGGCAGGGTCGCCTGAAGCAAGCAGGTACGCTACGAAGCATATAGCGGCAGCGCCGACCAGGATAATGCCGACCTTCACGAGGAACTTCGGATTATTCGAAGCGCTTACGATGCCGTTGATCACGATGCTGGCGAGCAGGGTGATGCCAAGCATTGCATATGCCCAGTAAAGCAGAACCTCAACAGCCTGAGCGTCATTTGATTCGAAGCCTACTGCGAAGCCCCAAACCAGAAGCGCTACACTGATGAGAATCAGCGCGACCAAGCCCCATTTGAATATTTTGTTGAGTTTCATATTACTAGAATTCAGAGGTGTTTATTATTTCTGTGAGTACTTGGTGAGTACGTCAACGAGGCTGATAGATGAGTCCTCCATATCGATGGTGATAGACTCGATCTTAGCGAGGATATAGTTGTAGAACACCTGAAGAATCATAGCGACGATGAGACCGCCCACAGTGGTGATCAAAGCGACCTTCATACCACCTGCAACGACGTTAGGTGAGATATCACCGGCAGCCTGGATAGCATCGAATGCGTTGATCATACCGATAACGGTACCGAGGAATCCGAGAGAAGGTGCGATGGCGATGAAGAGTGAAATCCAAGAAAGACCGCTTTCCATTTCGCTCATCTGAACTGAACCGTAAGAAACGACAGTCTTTTCAACAACGTCGATACCCTGGTCGTAACGGAGAAGACCCTGGTAGAAGATGCTGGCCACTGGACCGCGAGTGCTGCGGCATACTTCCTTTGCAGCCTCGATACCACCCTGTGCGAGAGCCTCCTCGACCTTAGCGACGAGCTTCTTGGTGTTGATCTTTGAGAAAGAAAGGAAGAGGATACGCTCAATAGCGAGTGCGAGACCGATGATCAAGCAGAGGATGATCAGGGACATGAAGCTTGCACCACCCTCGATGAACTTGGTCTTGAGAGCCTGGTGAAGTGGAACTTCCTCGCCAGAACCGTTGAGAAGATCTGCGGCGCTCATTGGAGCTGCCTCTGCAACTGTCTCAGTAGCAGCTGTCTGAGCAGCCTGCTCATCCTGAGCTGATGCGATGTTAGCAGAGAAGGCCATTACACCTGCTACTGCCAGGAACATGAAAAACTTTTTCATAATTGAATTGTTGTTGTATTAGTTTGAATATTAAATAGCGTTCAAATGCGGTGCAATTTAGCAATAATATTTCATTTGACAATAATTATTTTGAGATTTCGCCTTTCAGATTCTTATCCAAAAGCATCTTTACCCTGTCATTTTCGGCGTAAGTTCCCATAAGGTAAAACAATTTTCCGAGCGCGGCCTCGGTAGTTATGTCGTGTCCGGAGACGACACCTGCTTCCTTGAGGGAGCGCCCCGTGGCATAGATATCCATATCGACTTCGCCGCTAAGGCATTGAGTCACATTGAGTATTATCTTGCCCGACTCGGAAGCCTCGCGGATTATGTCCAGGAACCACGGTTTCGAAATCGCGTTGCCCGATCCGTACGTTTCAAGAATCACCGCCCTCGAACCGGTCCCGAGCAGAATGTCGCGGACCGCCTGCCCCGTGATGCCCGGATGAACCTTCAAAATCGAGACTCGGGTGTCCAGCTCCGTGTGAATCGACAGGCCGTGCCAGTTCTGCTGCCCGCGGTGGATGAAGCCGTTGTTGTACTTGATGTTGATGCCGGCGGTGGCCAGCGGCGGGTAGTTCGGCGAGCAGAAGGCGTCGAAACCCGTGGCGTTTACCTTCTTGCTGCGGTTGCCCCTGAAGAGCTGCGAATTGAAGCAGATGCACACCTCCGGCACCATCGCCCGCCCTTCGGAATCCTTCGCCGTGGCGATTTCAACCGCAGAGATGAGGTTCTCCTTGCCGTCCGTGCGCGGCCTGCCGATAGGAAGCTGGCTTCCCGTGAAGACGACCGGCTTGGAGAGATTGTCGAGCATAAAGCTGAGCGCGGAGGCGCTGTAGGCCATCGTGTCCGTGCCGTGGAGGATGACAAAGCCGTCGTAGGCGTCATACTTCTGGGCAATCAGGCGCGCAAGGGCCTGCCAGAGTGAGGGCTCGATGTCCGAGGAGTCGATAAGCGGTGTGAAAGTGTGCGAATCGATGCGCATCGCGAACTTCCGCAGCTCCGGAACCTCATCGACTATGCCCTTGAGGTCAAAGGGAGTGAGGGCTCCCGTGCGCGGGTCCTCCTTCATTCCAATGGTGCCGCCTGTGTAGATCAGCAGCACGGACGAACGGTTGTTGTCTTCTTGAAACAGGTTCATATCTTGAATAGTTGTCTGGCGTTCCTGCAGGTCTGGTCTGACACATCCTCGAGGCTGCAGCCCTTGCAGCGCGCGAGGAATCCGGCGATTACCGGGATGAGGCTGCTCTCGTTCCGCTTGCCGCGGTAGGGGACAGGCGCGAGGTAGGGTGCGTCCGTCTCAAGCAATATCCGGCTCAGCGGGATGTCGCGGACCTCCCGGGCAATCGCAGCGTTCTTGAAGGTGATCACCCCGCCGATGGCGACATACCAGTCTCCCAAGCGCGAGAGCTGCGCAAAGGTTTCGGCACTGCCGCTGAAGGCGTGGAGGTTGCCCCGAAGGTGAAGGTGGCGGCAATCGCGCACGATGTCAAGGAAGTCGCCGGTAGCCTCTCTCAGGTGGATGTTGACCGGCAGGTCCCACTGCGAAGCGAGCTCCAGCTGCACCCTGAGCGCCTCCTGCTGCTCCTTCTTGAACTCCGTTCCATAATGGTAGTCAAGCCCTATCTCGCCGACGGCGACGACTCCCGTGCGGTCATAGGCGCACATCCTGTCGATCTCCTCGCGCCAGTCCCCGTCCACGCTGCCCGGATAGAGGCCGAGCATAGGGTGACAGACATCGGCGTGGCGCCGCGCGTAGGCGAACATCGCATCCCTCTCCTTCGAGTCGATGTCCGGCAGGAGCATCTTCACCACACCGGCCTCCAGGGCCCTGCCGATAAGCTCGTCAGCGCAGCCTTCGAAGGCCTCGTCGGTGTTGTGGGTATGTGTGTCAATAAATTGCAGCATTCTGCAAAATTACGCAATTTTGGGATTAATGCTGCATCTTTGGAACATATCCGTGAGGATGAGCGCCTCGCTTTCCAGCATTCCGGCAAGCTCGCTGACCTCCCGGTAGGGGAGCAGGCATACCTGGCAGAGCTCCTCGTAGCTGATGCCGCGGCGCTCCCGTACTGCCTCAAGGATGCTCTCCAGCCGCTGCAGCGTCACTTCGTCCAGGGAATCTGCGAAGCAGTCGCGCACCAGCTCGCCCGGTTTCCGCCGCTTTTTCCCTGCGCTTCGTCCCAGCCCCAGCTGCCCGCATATGCTTTCCGTGCCGGTAATCGCCTCGGCAAGCTTTTCCCGCAGCAGCAGGTTGCAGCCCGCCGAGCGTGCGTCATCCACCCTGCCCGGCAGCACGAAAACGTCCCTCCCGTAATCGAAGGCTAGCCTCGAAGTCATCATCCCGCCACCCTTCACTCTCGACTCAATAAGTATGGTGGAGCCGCTCAGGCCGGCAATGATGCGGTTGCGGCGCAGGAAGGTAACGGGCAGAGGCGCGGTCCCCGGCGGGTAATCCGT
>JAEDLO010000065.1 GCA_016295245.1 Bacteroidales bacterium
TGAGCGTGTTCGTGTTCGTGGGAGCTGGCCTCGTGGGCGTGCTCTTCACGGGCAGGATTGGTGTGGTTGTGGCAGGCTGTGCACAATAGGACGCAGACCAGGGCCAATGCACTTATCTGTTTCATATAGATGATAATAATTCAGGTGTTTGCGCTATTCGGGCGCGATTGTCGTGGGGTATTGCTCCGGCGCGAAGACGGCACGGGGCGTTGTCCGCCTGAAGGGAAAGGGCGGAAATTTTGAATTTCAGACTGCGGGAGGGGCGCGGAGCGAGTTGCCGCTCAGTTCGGGCGAGTCCTTCGGAGGATCGTCGTCTGTACAGAAGCGCAGCAGCTGCGACGGCGCGCAAGGCTGCGGAGCCACGGGCTGCGCTATTATTTCGCATACTTGGAAATCACCGGGGTGCGGCTGCCCTTCGGAGTCGGAGACCAGATGGCTTCCGCCCGAGAAAACATCAAGATTCTCGCAACTGCCGTGGTGGGGATGATGGGCCTGATGCTGCTCCGTTGGCGACTCCTGTTCGTGACAATGGCCGTGGTGGTCGTGCGGTACTGCGGAATGTACCAGAACGACCAGATATGCAAGGATGCATAAAAGATAAGATATGGAGAGGCGTCTTCGCATCGTAGCAAAGATAATAAAAATTGTAAAAAAATCGCTTGTCGCCTCTTGTTTCTTTTTTCATAATTCTTAATTTTGCAAACAGGTTAGTTAATAAATAACACAATGGACAAATTTACCGAAAACTATGTCGAGCAGTTCATGTCTGAACTCATCGCTCGCAACCCGGGTGAGAAGGAATTCCACCAGGCCGTCAGGGAAGTCGTAGAAAGCGTAGCCCCTTATGTAATGTCTTATCCGCATCTTATGGATATGAAGATCCTGGAGAGGATGGTGGAGCCTGAGCGCGTCATTATGTTCAGGGTTCCTTGGATGGACGACAAGGGAGAGATTCACATCAACCGCGGTTACCGCGTTCAAATGAATAGCGCTATCGGCCCGTACAAGGGCGGTATCCGTTTCCACGCCAGCGTAAACCTCTCAATCATGAAGTTCCTCGCTTTCGAGCAGACCTTCAAGAACAGCCTCACGACCCTGCCTATGGGCGGCGCCAAGGGCGGTTCAGACTTCAGCCCGAGGGGCAAGTCCGATGCCGAGGTTATGCGTTTCTGCCAGAGCTTCATGACCGAGCTTCAGAGACATATCGGACCTGATACCGACGTGCCTGCAGGTGATATCGGTGTGGGCGGACGTGAGGTCGGCTATATGTTCGGCCAGTACAAGAGGCTCAGGGACGAGTTCACCGGCACCCTTACAGGAAAGGGTCAGTGCTGGGGCGGTTCCCTTATGCGTCCCGAGGCAACAGGCTACGGCGTCTGCTACTTCGCGCAGGATATGCTCGCAACCAAGGGTAAGAGCTTCGAAGGCCAGACCGTATTGGTTTCAGGTTCAGGTAACGTTGCCCAGTTTGCAGCCCAGAAGGCTATGAGGCTCGGCGCCAAGGTTGTCAGCCTCTCAGACTCAAACGGCTCTATCTACGATCCGGAAGGCTTTACCGAGGAGAAGCTCGCCTATGTATTCCAGCTCAAGAACGTCCGTCGCGGCCGTATCAAGGAGTATGTAAGCCAGTATCCTAATGCCAAGTACCTGGAGAACCAGCGTCCTTGGAGCATCCCTTGCGACATCGCCCTGCCTTGCGCAACCCAGAACGAAATCGAGGCTGCCGATGCCGAGATGCTCGTAAAGAACGGCTGCTACTGCATTGCCGAGGGTGCAAATATGCCTACAACTCCTGAGGCTATCGCCATTATTCAGAAGGCCAGGCTCCTCTACTCGCCGGGCAAGGCTTCGAATGCCGGCGGCGTTGCCACTTCAGGCCTCGAGATGTCACAGAACTCGATGCGTATCAAGTGGACAGCAGAGGAGGTTGACGAGAGGCTCCACCGCATTATGTCCGACATCCACGCTGCCTGTCTGAAGTACGGTACCGAGGAGGACGGTTATGTCAACTACGTCAAGGGCGCAAACATCGCCGGCTTCATCAAAGTTGCCAACGCGATGGTTGAGCAGGGACTCGTATAATTCTTTTTGATGAAAACAAATCAGGACTATACCCTTATGACCAGGAGAATCCGCCGGATTCTCCTGGTTTGTAACAATTACGACAGTTTCATTCTCGAAGAGGACGGTCACATTGAGGAGCAGGTGAATCGCGAATATGCGGAACTGAGCCTTTCCAATCCTCCTTCGTTCGACCGTGCCGAGACCGTTTCCGAGGCGATGGAGATGATTCAGGAGGAAGATTACGATCTCTTCATCCTGATGTACAACGGTCGTGACGAGATTTTTGACTTTTCCCACGTCGTAAAGGAAAAGAGTCCTGATACACCGGTGGTGATCCTGACCTCCTTTGCCAAGGAAATCCACCAGCAGCTGCTCGAAAAGGATAGTTCGAGTATCGACTACGCCTTCTGCTGGAACAACAGCCCCGACCTGATCCTGACCATCATCAAGCTCATCGAGGACAAGATGAATGCGGAGCACGACTGCCTCGAAGAGGGAGTGCGCGCCATTCTTCTGGTAGAGGATTCCATCCGCTACTATTCGACTTATCTGCCGCTGCTCTACAAGCTGGTGCTCCAGCAGAATGTGGACGCCCTTCGCGACGCCCTGAACGAGAAGCAGCAGATGCTCCGAAAGAGGGCCAGACCGAAAATCCTGATGGCAAGCTGCTATGACGATGCCGTTTCCCTTTACAACAAGTACAAGTCCAATATCCTGGGAGTCATCTCGGATGTGGGCTTCGTGCTCCACAAGGGAGACAATCCGCGCACCGAGAAAAGGGATGCCGGAATAGACCTTTGCCGTATGGTCAAGGCTGACAGCCCTACTATGCCTTTCCTGATGCAGTCTTCTCAGGCCAGTATGAAGGACCTGGCGGACGAGTTGGGCGTGGGCTTCGTGCTGAAGAGCTCCAAGAGCCTGACACAGGACCTGGGAGACTACATCGGCAGGGAGTTCGGCTTCGGTGACTTCATCGTTACCGACAGGGACAACGGCCCTGTGCTCGCCAGGGCGCGCGATCTTTTTGAATTCGAGCAGGTTATGAGCGGTATCTCGGACGAGGCCCTCAAGTACCTGTCAAGCAAGAATTATATCTCGAGGTGGCTGTTGGGACGAGGTCTCTTCAAGATAGGAAGTATGTTCCGTCCCATCAGGATAGAAAGCGACGACGATATCGACGAGGTTCGCCAGATGAACCTCAGGGTGATTCACGACTACCGCATACAGCAGGCCTTGGGCGTGGTCGCCCAGTTCGATCCGGCTACCTACAATGACACCATCTGGTTCGCCCGCATCGGCGAGGGTTCACTCGGAGGCAAGGCCCGCGGCCTGGCCTTCCTGAATCACATCCTCCAGAAGTATGACCTTTACAACAAGTGGGAGGATGTCCGCATACTCGTGCCCAGAACCGTTGTGGTCACGACTGAATACTTCGACAGGTTTATGAACGAGAACGGCCTGCAGTACGTGGTCAACTCCGACCTGCCTGACGCCGAGATTCTCTCCGAATTTGTCGCTTCGACCCTCCCTGCCGAGCTTACCGAAGCCCTGAGGGTCTTCATTCGCAATGTCCGCAAGCCTCTTGCCGTGCGTTCTTCCTCCAAACTGGAAGACTCATATTATCAGCCTTTTGCGGGAGTGTATTCGACTTATATGATTCCTTGCACCGAAAACGAGGACCAGCAGTTGCGCATACTCTCCAAGGCTATCAAGAGCGTCTATGCCTCAGTATTCTTCTCTTCTTCCAGGGGCTATATCACAGCCACCTCGAACGTGATCAGCGAGGAGAAGATGGCAGTCGTAATCCAGGAAATCTGCGGAAGCGAGGACGGAGGCTATTTCTTCCCGACCTTCTCGGGCGTGGCACGCTCCCTGAATTTCTACCCGATAGGCTACGAGGCGCCGGAAGACGGCGTGGTCAAGATTGCCTTCGGTCTGGGCAAGGCCGTGGTTGACGGCGAGCAGGTGCTGCGTTTCTGTCCTAAATATCCGCGCAATGTCCTTCAGACCTCGACTCCGGAGCTGACGATGACTGACACTCAGCAGGTGATGTACGCGATGGATCTCAGGCCGGAAAAGTTCAAGACCTCGGTGGATGACTCCGTCAACCTCGACAGGATTCCGATTACCGAATGCGAGAAGTTCAGGTCTTTCTCCCGTGTGGTTTCCACCTACGACTACGAGAATATGCGCATCGTCGATTCTGCCGCCCCTCAGGGCCCGAAGTTCGTCACCTTCGCCCATATCCTCAAATACAGGATGTTCCCGCTTTCGGACATCCTGAACGAATTGCTCGAAATCATCCGCCGCGAGGTCAACTGCGGCGTCGAAATAGAGTTTGCTGCGGACCTGGACCCTCGCCGCAACGGTCTTCCGGTCTTCAACGTGCTTCAGGTCAGGCCGATTTCGGACGACGGAATGTACGCCAAGGTGGACTGGTCGTCAGTTGATACTTCAGACTCGCTGGTGTACTCGACCAGCGCCATTGGACCGGGCTGGATCAAGGGTGTGCACGATGTTGTGTACCTGCGCCGTGAGGCTTTCGACGTGATGAAGACGCGCAAGATGGCCTCGGAGCTTACCGCCCTGAACAGCCAGTTGCGCTCGGAAGGCTGCAATTACGTGCTCATCGGCTACGGTCGCTGGGGCTCAAGCATCGACTCCCTCGGTGTGCCGGTGAACTGGTCCGACATCTCCGAGGCAAAGGTCATAGTCGAGAGCTGTCTGGAAAATTTCCGCGTTGACCCGAGCCAGGGCACGCACTTCTTCCAGAATATGACTTCGTTCAATGCCGGCTATGTCAATGTGAATCCGTATTCGCGCAAGGGAGAAGTGTTTGACTACGCTGCCCTTGATGCGATGCCCGCCATCTATGAGAGTGAATATGTGCGCCGTGTACGTTTCGACGATGAACTCCTCATCTGTGTTGACGGAAGAGAGGGGCGCGCAGTAGTTAAAATCCAAAATTTGTAGTAATTTTGCAGTCCATAAATAATCCCTTATGAAATCAAATCTCAAGAAGGTACTGGTATTAGGCTCAGGCGCCCTTAAGATCGGGCAGGCCGGAGAATTCGATTATTCAGGATCCCAGGCTCTCAAGGCTCTCCGTGAAGAGGGGATCAGTTCTGTCCTCATCAACCCCAATATTGCTACGATTCAGACGTCTGAAGGCATTGCAGACAAGGTGTATTTCCTTCCTGTGACGCCTTTTTTCGTAACTGAAATCATCAAGAAGGAGAGGCCTGACGGCATCCTCCTGGCTTTCGGTGGCCAGACTGCACTCAACTGTGGTACAGAGCTTTATCTCTCGGGAGTGCTGGGTGAGTACGGAGTTCAGGTGCTCGGCACAAGTGTCGAGGCCATTATGAATACCGAAGACCGCGACCTTTTTGTAAAGGAGCTTACCAAGGTTGACCTCAAGGTGCCTGTAAGCCAGGCCTGCGAAAGTATGGACGAGGCCATTGCGGCAGCGCGCCGCATAGGTTATCCGATTATGATACGCTCCGCCTATGCCCTCGGCGGCCTCGGTTCAGGCGTCTGCCCGGACGAGGAGACATTCCGCGAAATCGCCGAATCGGCCTTCACCTTCGCCCCTCAGGTCCTCGTCGAGGAAAGTCTCAAGGGCTGGAAGGAAATTGAGTTTGAGGTCATCAGGGATGCCTCCGACCGCTGCTTTACCGTGGCTTCTATGGAGAATTTCGATCCGCTCGGCATCCATACCGGCGAGTCAATCGTCGTGGCTCCTACCTGCTCCCTGACTGACGAGCAGGTGACGATGCTTCAGGAGATTGCCGTCAAGTGCGTGCGTCACCTTGGCATTGTGGGTGAGTGCAACATCCAGTATGCCTTCAACGCCCAGACCAACGACTACCGCATCATCGAGATCAATGCCCGCCTGAGCCGCTCTTCAGCTCTCGCCTCAAAGGCCACCGGTTATCCTCTTGCCTTCGTTGCGGCCAAGATAGCTCTCGGATACAATCTCGACCAGATTGGTGAGATGGGCACGACCAATTCGGCCTATGTAGCGCCGTCCCTGGATTATATGATCTGCAAGATTCCTCGCTGGGACCTCACCAAGTTCGCCGGCGTGAGCCGCAGGATTGGCTCGTCGATGAAGTCGGTGGGTGAGATTATGTCCATCGGCCGTTCTTTCGAGGAGATGCTCCAGAAGGGCCTCAGGATGATAGGTCAGGGTATGCACGGATTTGTGGGCAATGACCACACCCGCTTCGAAAATATTGACGACGAGCTGGCAAACCCTACCGACCTGCGCATCTTCGCCATCGCCCAGGCTCTCGAGGAAGGGTACAGCATAGAGCGCATATATGAACTCACCAAGATCGATCCTTGGTTCATCCGGAAGATGAAGAACATCGTCGATTACAAGCACAAGCTCGAGACTTACAACAGCCTTGAGGATCTGCCTGCGGATGTTCTGCGTGAGGCCAAGGTGCTGGGTTTCTCCGATTTCCAGATTGCCCGCTTCGTACTCAAGCCAGAGGGCGGCAATATGGAGAAACCTATGCTTTCAGTTCGCGCCCTGCGCAAGAAACTCGGTATTCTCCCTGCCGTGAAGCGCATCCCTACCGTTGCGAGTGAAAACCCTGAGTTGACCAACTACCTCTATATGACCTATGCGGTTGAGGGCTATGATGTCAACTACTACAAAAATGAAAAGTCTGTTGTCGTGCTCGGTTCGGGTGCATACCGCATCGGCTCGAGTGTGGAATTCGACTGGTGTTCGGTGAATGCCGTTTCAACCGCCCGCAAGCTCGGCTACAAGTCGATAATGATCAACTACAACCCTGAGACAGTATCGACCGACTATGATATGTGTGACCGCCTATATTTCGACGAACTCTCTTTCGAACGCGTACTTGACGTGATTGACCTCGAGTCTCCTCGCGGAGTGATCGTATCCGTCGGCGGTCAGATTCCGAACAACCTTGCGATGAAGCTCTACAGGCAGGGAGTTCCTGTCCTGGGTACGAGTCCGGTCAACATCGACCGTGCCGAGAACCGTGGAAAATTCTCCGCTATGCTCGACAAGCTCGGCATCGACCAGCCGAAGTGGAGCGCCCTGACCTCTATGGAGGACATCAAAAAGTTCATCGACGAGGTGGGCTACCCTGTGCTCGTGCGTCCGTCGTACGTGCTCTCGGGTGCCGCTATGAATGTCTGCTACGATGATGACGAGCTCCGCCGCTTCCTTGAGATGGCAAGCGAGGTGAGCAAGGAATACCCTGTGGTCGTAAGCCAGTTCATGACCGAGACCAACGAAATCGAGTTCGATGCCGTCGCCCGCGAGGGTGAGGTGGTGGAATATGCGATTTCGGAGCATATCGAGTACGCCGGAGTGCACTCGGGAGACGCCACAATGTGCTTCCCTGTGCAGTCAATCAGCTTCGCGACCGTGCGCCAGATCAAGAAGATTTCCCGCGCGATTGCAAAGGAACTCAACATCTCCGGACCTTTCAATATCCAGTACCTGGCCAAGGGCCGCGACATCAAGGTGATCGAGTGCAACCTGAGGGCTTCCCGTTCGTTCCCATTCGTCTCAAAGGTGCTGAAGCGCAACTTCATCGAGACAGCCACACGCATTATGCTCGACGCTCCGTACAGTATGCCTGACAAGAGCGAATTCGACATCGACCGCGTGGGCGTCAAGGCTTCGCAGTTCAGCTTTGCGCGTCTGCAGAACGCCGACCCTGTATTGGGCGTGGATATGTCTTCTACCGGCGAGGTGGGCTGCATCGGCGACGACTTTAACGAGGCCCTGCTCAATGCTATGATAGCTACCGGCTATAACGTGCCGTCAAAGGACAAGGCGATTATGATCTCTTCAGGCGAGACAAAGAGCAAGGTTGCCCTGCTGGATGCCGCTGCAATGCTCGTCAAGGCCGGTTACAAGATTTGCGCAACCGCCGGCACCGCCCGATTCTTCAATGACAACGGGGTCAAGGCCGAGCCTGTCTTTTGGCCTGATGAGAATGCCGAATCCGAGACCAACGTGATGAATCTCATCGCAAACCATAAGTTTGACCTGATTATCAACGTGCCGAAGAATCACTCAAAGCGCGAGCTGACCAACGGTTACCGCATCAGACGCGGAGCCATTGACCACAATATCCCACTGATCACCAATGCCCGCCTTGCCGGCGCCTTCATCGAGGCTATCTGCACTATCGGACAGGAAGACATTCAGATCAAGAGCTGGCAGGAGTACGAATAGTTATGGGCGGACTTTTTGGAACAATCTCGCAGGAACCCTGCGTGACAGACCTCTTTTACGGTACTGACTATCAGTCACACCTCGGCACCAAGAGGGGAGGCCTTGCGACTTTCAGCGAAGACAAGGGCTTTATGAGGAGTATTCACAGCCTCGAGAGTTCTTATTTCAGGACCAAGTTTGAGGATGAACTTCACAAGTTCGTCGGCAACAGCGGCATAGGAGTCATCTCTGACACCGATGCCCAGCCGATGCTGTTCAACAGCCACCTGGGACGCTTTGCCATCTGTACC
>JAEDLO010000066.1 GCA_016295245.1 Bacteroidales bacterium
CTCTTTGCAGGGTCGGCCTCATTGTAGTCGTTGTAGAAGAGGAGGGCATCAGGGTCAGCCTCACGCGCATACTCGAAAGCCTTTGCGATGAACTCGTCGCCGGCAATCTGGAAGAGAGGAGAGTTGCGGTAAGGCGAAGCGCCCGGCCAGCGCTGCTCGTCGGCCATAGCCTCATTGACCACGTCCCAGCAATAAACGATGTCCTTGTAGCGGGAAACGATGGCATTGATGTGGCTCTTCATATTGGCGAAGAGTTCCTCCTTGGAGAGAAGCTGTCCATTTTCGTCCTGATACATCCAGCGGCCGATCTGGCTATGCCATACGAGGCAGTGGCCGCGGAGTTTGATGCCGTTTGCGCGGCAGAAGTCAGCGATCTTGTCAGCCTGCTCCCAGTTGTAAACGCCCTTTGAAGGCTCTGTTGGTTCAGGTTTCATCGCATTCTCGGCGGTGATGCTGTTGAATTCCCTCTGAATAAGGGCAATCTGGGCAGGGTCGGTCACGTTTGTAGGGTTGACCGCTACACCGATGCTGAAGTAATCCTTGTAGGTATCCTTCAGACCATCTGTGATTGGCTGCGGAGCCCTTCCGCGAGGTTGGGCAAGCGCGATTGCGCTGGCTGCGAGAGCCGTGGCGCAAAGAATGGTTTTAAGTGTTTTCATAAATAATTATTTGGGTGTAAGTTATCTTCTCATCCTGAATTTGCTCTCAACGGTCCAGAGCGGACGCTCGAGGATTTCAGGTCTAGGGCCTATGAAGTAGCTCATAGCGCTTCTGTCTGACTTGAGGGTGAGGTCGAGCCACTTCAGCGCGACAATTGAGAACTCGCCGCCGTGAGGCTGGCCATAGGTGCCGCCGTGGCCGACAGGGTAGTTGGCTGCCACTGCGAGGACGTGGTCGATGCGCGCGAAGTCATCCATACCGTTGCCGTAGGCGATGTCCTCTTTGCCGCCCAGCAGGTAAAGCACAGGGGTGTGAATCTCCTTGAGGCTCTCCTTTTGAGGCATAGGCATACCCGGCATCGCAACCTGCGGATCCACGAAGAGACCGCTGTTGCAGATCATCAGGCTCTTTAGACGCTTGTCGGCCGCATTGCTGAGGGTTTGAAGGCCGCCGCAAGACATTCCGGCAGCGGCAATCGCGTTGAGGTTGAGTTTGCCAAAATATGGGCTGGCAGGGTCGGCGTTGACTTTCTCAGCCCAGTCAATGCCCTCTATCTGCTGGTCAGCGCTCGACATTGGGCCGTAATCCCTTCTGCCCGGGACAGGCATATAGCCGGTGGCGATGACTACATAGCCGTGGGAGGCAATCTCATTGAGGAAGTTCATATGCTCCCAAGGTGAGTTTACGCAGGCGCCGTTGCCCCATACGATTACAGGCAGAGGGTTGCTCTTGCCGAACTCCGAGAGGTCAGCAGGCCTGAAGATGGTGTGGGCAGGGAGGTCCGGCTCGGTGACCATAATGGCCTTGTGGGCGCCGGTACCGCCGTCCTCGACTATCTTGATGGCGGTTGCGGTCTCGTTGGCGGTCTTGAGCTGAAGGGTATAGGTCTTGACGGTGCCCTTGTAGTCGCAGACTATGGTCGCAGTGCCGTATTTCTCCTTAGGTTGGGTGACGCTGATCTTCACCTCAGGGTTGCTGCAGCTGGCGCTGACTGAAGGGATACCGGTGCTGGTGGAGAGGATGCCGAATTCTGCCTCGTAGTGGTCATAGCCGGCGTAGCCGTTGATGTTGTCAAAGCGTACTGGAGTTGAAGGTAAGCAGACAGCTTCGCCGTTCACGAAAATCTCTACCTGAGGCACCTGAGGGCGGTCGATTGAGACGCCCTTGCGGCTGAAGCCCAGGCCGTGCAGGGTGCAGAGCTGAGCGTCTTCGCCCTCGGCGATGAGATAGATGGCGTGCTTGCCGCCAAGGCGGTCAACAGCCTTGGAAACATCGGCAGTGAGCTTGAGGTCCAGGCCGATGTTGCGGGCTGGAACCTTGATTTCGGCAATCTGGATTCCCTTCCAAGTCTTGTTGGCCCAAGGTCCGTCGAGCATCACCTTGATGGTGAATTCGCGGTTGGTCTCAGGAGTGAGGAAGAGGTTGATGGCGGTCTTGTCGCCCGGGCGGGTGCCCCTGAACGGCTTGAGACCCTTGCTTGCTTTCTGAAGGCCGCCGAAGCCGAAATACTTGAAGCCCAGGATGTCGCCGTTGTCCATCACTGCGTCCATACTGTTGTCCCAGATGTCCCAGCTGTCCTGGAGGGTGTTGTTATTGGTGTAGAAGCAGGCGTATCCGGCGGAATAGTACTTGAACGGATCGAGACCGTAGAGCTGGAAGCCCTCGGAAGTGACCTCTGCGCCGTTGTAGACGCTGCCGTCAGCAGCAGAGGCCTTCCAGACGAGATCCTTTGCATAAGGGTCATAGCCGCTGATGACAACCTTGCCGCCCTCGGCGACAGGCTTCTCGTCCCACTCGATCTTGACTGGGGCGACCATAGCCTGGCGGGCAAAGCCGAAATCGCGAGGAGGGCGATGGTAGAAGACATACCACTGGCCGTTGATCTCCTGGAGGCTGCCGTGGGTGTTGTGGCCTGAGTTGGTGGTCATAAGGGCGCTGCCGTCCTCATTGAGCACCACGCCGCGTGAATCCACAAGCACGCCGCCGCTGCGCCAAGGCCCGAGAGGCGAGTCGCCATAAGCGTAGCGCAGAGTGGAGTTGGAACTGCCCAAACCGTAATCCGGGCCGCTGTAGCCGGAGAAGATCATCAGGAACTTGTTGCCTACCTTGCGGATGGACGAAGCCTCATAGAAGTTGAACTCGCCCGGATTCTGCTCCTTGTAGAGGGCAGGGTAGGTGGTGCCTTCAGGGTCACGCACTACGCCATAGCGGGCGCTTGAAGGGATGAAGTATCGGCGGATTTCGGTGCCTGGACGCAGCGAGTACATAGTATTCTGGTCGAGCTCGGCTGCGTTGGACATCTGGTAGCCCCAGAATGCGTAGGCACGGAAACCTATTTTGTAGTCAGGGTCAGAAGGGTCGGTTATCTGCTCGACATAGATTGAAGGATCAAAACCGATGATGCTGCCAGGAACGACTGACCTGCCGTCTTCGCTGAGGTTCACAGGAGTGAAAGGCCCGTCAGGACGGCTGCCCTTGCAGACAAGCGGCTCCCTGTTGGCTCCGCGGCTGTGAGGGTAGAGATAGTACTCGCGGGTACCGTCTGCGCGCTTGACTTCCACGAGGTCCGGGGCAAACATAGTATCCCACATTCCGTCAATCTGATAGGTAAAGATAGGGCCTTCGTCCCTCCAGGAAGTCAGGTCCTCCACCGGTGCGGACCACATACGGATATCCGGTCCGCAGTAGGCCTTGTAGGTAAGGTCGTGCGAGCCGATGATGTAGGCGCGATACTTTCCGGGATTGTCAGGGTCTTCGAAGACGCGTGGTTCGCCGTCCGGCAGATGCTCCCAGAGAGGGAGATATGGATTTCCGGTGCCGACAGGGGTCTGGGCGGCAGCAGGAAGATTTCCAAGCATCAGGGCCAGGATGGCTGCTGAGAAGGTAAGTTTAAAGTTCATTTTGTTATGTTTTGGTTATCGTTTGCGCAAAATGGATATATATGCAAAAATCAAGCCTTATGCTTCAGCTGATTGGCAATTCTATTAAGGCCTTCTTCAAGAAGCGCCCGAGGGCAGGCGATGTTGATGCGCAGGAAGCCCTCACCGCCTTCGCCGTAAGGCGTGCCTGCATTCAGCCTCACCCTGGCCTTCTCAAGCAGCTCTTTTTCGATCAGGACGGACGGGCAGCCGAGAGATCGGCAGTCGAGCCATACAAGATAGGTTCCCTCCAGCGGGCTGACGCTGAGCGATGGCAGTTCGCGCGCGAGAAAATCCTTCAGGAAGAGAAAATTGTCGTGGAGATAGGCATTCAGGGCGTCGAGCCAGTCCTCCGAGTCGCGGTATGCGGCTTCCAGGGCGGCCTGGCCCATTATGTTGACGTGACCGCAGCGGTGCGCCTCGACCTGCAGGGCAATGCGGCTGCGCAGCCCGGGGTCGGAAACGAAGATGTTGGCAATTTGCAGGCCGGCGATGTTGAAGCCCTTCGTAGGCGAGGAGAGCATCACGCAATTGGCAGGGAATTCGCTCCCCAGGGCAGCGTACGGCAGGTGGCTCAGGCCCGGGGCGACCAGGTCGCAATGGATCTCGTCGGCGACGACGATGGTCGAATGGCGGCGGCAGATGGCCTCTACGCGCTCAAGCTCTTCGCGGCTCCAGACCCTTCCCGTCGGGTTGTGGGGACTGCAGAGCAGCAGAAGCTTGGCGCGAGGGTCGCTTGCGGCCTGCTCAAGCGCCTCGAAGTCCATTTCGTAGCGCCCGTCAGCGCCACGCAGCAGCGGAAGCTGGAGGGGCACGCAGCCGTTCTCAGTGATGGTAGGGAAGAAGCAGCTGTACACGGGAGTCTGGACAATCACCTTGTCGCCCTCGGCGCAGAGAGCGCGCAGGGTTGCGGCAAGCCCCGGCAGAACGCCCGTCACGGGGATGATCCACTCACGGCGGAGATTCAGGCCATGGCGGCGCGAGAACCAGGCTATCACGGCATCGAAGTACGAGTCGGGCGCAATGCCGTAGCCGTACACGCCGCGGGCGGCAATCTCAGCGACCGCCGAGGCGATGGCGGGAGCCGAACGGAAGTCCATATCGGCAACCCACATCGGGAGCACATCGGCCGCAGGGGAAGCGTCCCACTTCATCGAGGCGCTTCCCCTGCGGTCCAGGATTTCATCGAAATTATATCTTGACATATATCTTTATTGGGTCATTTCAATCAGCTGGGCGACCGGAGTGACCAGAAGCTCCATATGGCCGTCGCCATTGCTGGCGGTGCAGACAACATAGCGGCCATTCATCACGAAGTGCGGATGAGGGTCAGGATGGAGTGTGGACTGGTTATTCTGTGGCATAAGCGCCTCGCGGGTCGAGTAGAGCCATACCTGCTTGCCCGTTTCGCGGTTATAGAAGGCGACTCTCCACTTGCAGCCTCTCCACCACTTCTCTGGGGCCTGGTCCACTACGACATATTTGTTGTCAGGGGAGCAGAAGTTGTGGCGCGCAGCTTCGACTTCAGCCCAGCACTCCTGGCGGCCGGTGGCAAGGTCATAGTGGTAAACAAAATCTTCGCAGTCGAAATAGCCGTGACCGCACCAGGAGAAACCCTTGCCGTCGTCATCCCAGATTTCGTGGGAAGCGAAATTGCGCTTCTCGGCAGGAATGAGGGTCTTGGAACCCTTGCGCACGAGCCACATACGCGGATAGAAGCCGGTCGAATCCTGGAAGGCCTGTCCGAGTTCGCCCCAGGCGCTTTCCCAGGCGCAAAGAGCAAGGGAGTCATCGACAGGGTTGAGCTGGCCGTGGTTGCAGATCCACTCGGTCTCGCCCCACTCCTCCCAGGAGCCGTCGCGCAGGTCAAGCATACCCTGAATGTAGCGCGAGCGTCCTTCAGGGGTCTTTATTTCAGTGTCGAGGAAGGCCTTGTTGCGGTCTTGGGTGAGGGTCAGATGGCTGGCGAGGCGCAGGACCTGACCAAGGGAAGAGAGCTCCTGTGGCACGTCGCAGAGCTTCACTTCCTTCTCCGGATTGCTGAAGTCGCGTCTGAAGAACCCCCTTTCAGGGTCTCCGTAAACCATATAGTTCTCCTTGCACTCAATGAAAGGCGTGGCCTTGCGCAGACCAAGGTCGAAGAACTTGTCCTTCTTGAGGTCGGCCAGCATCAGATGGCGCTCTCCGACTCCGATGCGCTCATTGCCTTGGGTGTGCTGGAAGACCAGGAAGCGACCGTCTTCGGTCATACTCTTGGTCACAAAATAGAGCGACTGGTTGTTATCGTCAGGCGAGCCGCAGCGCAGCGAATAACTTACTACGCCCGACTCGGGATCGACAGTTTTTTCGAAAAGGGGAGAATTTTCGGGGCTCTTGATCCCGCAGCAGGAGGCGGCAAGGAGAGCAAGGCCCGCAAAGAGAGTGATTTGGATAGGTTTCTTCATAATGATTGGTATATGTGGTAATATCCACGAATATACAGAAAAAATGTGAAGAAACCTCTAAGCGAACGGACTATTTCAACTTCTTTTTGCGGTACTCGTTAGGAGTGCAGCCCGTAAACTTTTTGAAATTGCGGTAGAAGGCTGATTCAGAGGCGAATCCACAGGTCTCGGAAATCTGCTCGAGGCAGTCGTCGCCGTCCTTGAGAATCAGTTCCTGGGCGTATTGGACGCGACGGCTGTTGACATAGTCGTGGAAGGAGAGACGGAAGTGGTTGTTAATGCTGTCGGAGACATAGGTTCGGTTGGAGCCTATGGCCCGCGCCAGGTCTGATATCTTCAGGCTCGGTCTCAGGTAGAGCTTCTCATCGTCCATCACTTTTTCGATTGCCGCGGCTATGCGGTTGTAATTTGCATTGTTCTCGTCCATATACTGGTCCTCGGGAGGAGTGTGAGGGAGCATATCCTCCTCGTATAGGTCGTAGGAAGAGATGTCTATGAGCATATCGGAGGCGGTGTACTCGATTTTGCTGCCGATGTAGCCGATAGGGAAGAGGATGATGGTATATATCAGCGAGATTGCGCCTGTCACCCAGATGCTTGCCGTCAGGTCGAAATCATAGGCGATGAACAGGCCTTTGAGCAGCGAGAAGAAGCACAGTGCCAGGAGGAGTTTAGCCAGTTTGCGCGGTTTTGAGCTGTCGTGGTCGGAATAGTAGTTGTCGATATTGGTGATGTAATCCTTAGTGCCGCGGATTACATAATAAACTGTCACTGCAACTTCGACAAGAAGGAGAATTTTGTAGAGATAGATGACCGGACCGGGCTGGATGGAGGCCAGAAGGGAGGCCAGTATGGCGGCGATGCAGACGACAAGGGACGGGATGAGCACCAGGAACTGCCAGTTTTTGAGCTTGGTCGGACAGGTCAGGCGCCTGATGTAAATATAGGCCAGAGGATAAATTGCAAGCGTGAAGAAAATGTAAAAGCAGCGGACCAGATCGAAGTCCGATCCGCTGCCGGAAATGCGGATCACCCGAGTTAAGTGTAGGCCGGCGCATACCGCAAAAAACCAGGCCAGCATACGTTTTGCACGATTGGAATCACGATAATCCAAGAAAAGGATTACGGTCCACGTCAGACAGACGAAAAACGGCAGCGCCGTAAACATAATCTTTGTCAGCATAACCCAATGAAATAAATAAAGTTTTTCCGAGTGGTTCCGCTTGCAGTAGTGAACCCGATGCAAATATGCGAAACCAAACGGAAAAAAATAAGTCCAATCCGCAGGACTTTATGCTATTTTGACAATTGAAAACCCATTAAGGCTCCAGCTTGAGCACGCGTAGAAGCCTTCCTGTGCTATTGTAGAGGCGGTCGGTGGTAGTTGTTTCTTCCAGAGGGCGGAAGCCGCATTTCTCCATCACACGGCCGGAGGCTGGGTTGTCAATGAAATGGTCACCCCAGATGTTTTTCGGCTTAAGAACGTCGCTGCAATATTTCAGCAGGGTTTCGAGCGCTTCTGTACAAATGCCTTTGTTCCAGTATTCGCGCCCTACCCAGTAGCCGACCTCTATGTCATTTTCACCGATAGGTATGACAGCGTCTCCGTAAGGGTGATAGCCGATGGCGCCGACAGGCAGGCCGCTGTCGCGTAGGATTATCGCCCAGGTGTGGTCGTTGATGAGGAAGTCGCGCAGGGCATCACGGCTTTCGGCTATGCTCCTGTGGGGAGCCCAGCCGGCGCGCGGACCCAGTTCGGAATCACTCGCCATCTCGAAGAGCCTTGCGGCGTCGTCGAAGGTCCAGTGGCGCATAAGCAGCCTCGGGGTCTCCATCCTCTCTATCAGCTCGCGAATCTGGCTCATATGGAGACGCAGATGGTCCAGATAACCCGAAGCCATCTCCTTGAGTGTGCACCTGTTGCCCTGATAATCAATCCAATAGTTATCAAGACGGCTCTGATCAAGGCTGTCGATGATGTGGGCTATATGGAGGTTGGTCCACTTCCAAAGGGCTACGAGCTCGTCGATGGGGTAGCTGCGGTAGTCCTGAAGGAAAATCCACAGGTCGTTGTCCTGGGTATAATCAGGGAAGACCAGCATCCCGACATTTGCGTCCGGCATCGACCAGCCGCAGCGCGGAGCATACTGGAGCCTGACCATACGCTGCTGGTTGTTGGAAGCGGAGTCCACAAGGTGACCAAGAAGCATCTTGATGTTTCTGTCCTGATCGTTGTAACGGCCTGAGACAATCTCATCCGGCAGAGACAAGAGGACTGGCTCAGCCTTCCTGACTATTTCCCGGATACCGTTGGAAATCTGTGAAAAATCAAACATACCACAAATATAGAAAAATTTTATTATCTAAAACAAGTGTTACCTTGAAATTCCTGATTGAGGCGAAAACAACAAAAAGGAAGGCTTTCCCTTAGGGTATCAAGAGGAGATAAGTCCGCCTTTTCGCAATCAGACAGCCAGGTTGTCGACCGAGAGACCAACAAAATAACAATCGAGAGGCTGGAAAGAGATTCTTGGTCGAGTCCTCGTGG
>JAEDLO010000067.1 GCA_016295245.1 Bacteroidales bacterium
TAAGTCCGCTCCAAACAGATCCAGCAACAAGCTCTTCATCATCAACAGCATAGACCGCCATATGTCCCTTGAGGATATAGCCCAGGCCCGCGAGATGGAGGTTGATGATGTGCTGAGCGAAATCGAGGCCATTGTCGCAAGCGGTTTCAAGCTCAACCTTGACTACTACATCGAGGAGAATCTGGATGAAGAGATTGTCGATGAGATTTATGAGTATTTCAAGACAGAAGCAACCTCTGATGGCATACAGGAAGCCATCGACGCCCTTGGGCCTGACTACTACGAAAACGAGGTTCGTCTTGTCAGGATAAAATTCCTGTGTGAGATAGCATCGTGATACCTCAGGAGACAGTTGATCTCATATTAAGCACTGCCCGCATCGAAGAAGTCATCGGGGATTTCGTGACGCTCAAGCGCCGCGGGAGCAGTTATGTCGCCTGCTGTCCCTTCCATAATGAGCGCACCCCCTCCTTTCACGTGACTCCCTCCAAAGGCATCTACAAATGCTTCGGCTGCGGCAAGGGCGGCTCCGCGGTAGGTTTCCTGATGGACTACGACCACCGGACTTACGGCGAGGCGCTGCGCTATCTTGCCGACAAATACCATATCGACATCGTCGAGGAGGAACTCTCCGCCGAGGAAATCCGCAAGCGCCAATACACCGAGAGCCTCTATCTGGTGATGGAGTTCGCGGCGAAGTACTTCGCCGGGCAGCTCGACAGCGACGAAGGGCGCGCAATCGCCCGTCAGTACATCAATCACCGCGGCCTTCAGGAGGAAACCGTCAAAAAGTTCGGCATCGGCTGGGCCCCTTCGGGCTTCGACACATTCGTCAAGGCCGCCCTTGCCGCAGGCTACAAGGAAGAGTACCTGATAGATGCGGGGCTTGCCAAGCGCAGCGAGAAGGGCAGCCTCTACTGCCGCTTCCGCGAGAGGGTGATGTTCCCGATCCACTCGGTCAGCGGGCGCGTGATAGCCTTCAGCGGCCGCACGCTCCACGCCGAAACCGAAAGCAAGTACGTCAACTCCGACTCGACTCCGATATACGTCAAGAGCCGCATCCTGATGGGCATCTACCACGCCAAATCGGAAATTGCGCGCGAAGACAGCTGCATCCTCGTCGAGGGCAATGTTGATGTCGTGATGCTTCACCAGCTGGGCATACGCAATGCCGTTGCCTCCTGCGGCACCGCCCTTACGGTCGAGCAGGTGCGCCTGATCCACCGCTTTACCGACAACGTCACCATTATGTATGACAGCGACTCTGCGGGCATCAAGGCGGCAAACAAGGCGATACCGCTCATCCTCTCCGAGGGGATGAACGTCAACACGGTGTTGCTGCCTGAAGGCGAGGACCCTGATTCGTTCTCGCGCAGCCACACCCTCGAGCAGGTCCGCGACTACATACGCGACAACACCAAAGACTTTATCAGCTACAAGACCGATATGCTGCTCGGCAAAGCCGGGGCGGACCCGCTCAAGAAAGCCGAGCTGATAAACGACATAGCCGACACCATTGCCTGCGCGCCGGACGCCGTGAAGCGTTCGGTTTACGCGGATACCGTGGCCGCCCGCTTCGGCGTTGAGGCCTCGATTATCCAGGATAGGGTAGCCAAGACCCACAGGAAACTGCTCGAAGAAGAACAGAAGGAGGAGGCCCGGGCAGCTTTAGCCCGGCAGAGGAGCGAACTCGGGGAAGATCAGGCACAATCTTCGCAGCAGGCCGCAGCGGAGCCGGAGGGGCAAAGCGAAAACACAGCCAATGCCCCTCAGGGCGGAACGGTCAACAAGACTATGCTCAAGGCCGAGATGGACATACTCCATTTCGTGCTGAAATACGGCTGCGACAGGCTCGAGTTCGAGAGCGATTCGGACTATTATTCAGGTTCGGGAGAGGATGCCCCGACCGTCACTGACTTCATCAACGAGTCCTTGGAGGCCGACGGGGCGACTCTGGCCAACAGCATCCTCGACGAGACCTACCGCGCCTATATGGAGCTCTACTACCAGGGCTACGATCAGGATATGATAATCCGCCGCCTGCTTGGCGGGGACAACAGGGAGATTGCCGCCGTTGTGGCGGACCTTTCGACCGAAAAGTACAGGCTTACCATCCAGGCCTTCGAGAATGCGCTGACCACCACTTCCTCGTGGCTGGTCATCCAGGTGCCGAGGGTCATCCTCGCCTTCAACGAGAGGCGGCTCCAGAACGAGATTGATCTGCTGAAGAAAAGCCTGAAGGAAGTTCAGGGGACTGACCGGGAACAGGACGTCCTGAGCCGGATGATGAAGCTTCAGAAGTTCCAGAGGGAGATTAAACAAAAATTGGGAAGAGAAAAAAGCAATTAGCAATATGGACAAGAATTACAAGAGAACTCTGGTGACCTGTGCGTTGCCTTATGCCAACGGACCGGTCCACATCGGACATCTTGCCGGCGTTTACGTGCCGGCCGACATCTATGTCAGGTATCTGAGGATGAGGGGCGAAGATGTGCTTTACATCTGCGGCTCCGACGAACACGGAGTGCCAATCACCATCAAGGCGAAGGAGCAGGGCTGTACTCCTCAGGATATCGTTGACCGCTACAATGACATCATAAAGGACTCGTTCGCCGGCCTGGGCATCAATTTCGACATCTATGGCCGCACCTCTTCGGCCATCCACGCCCAGAACGCTTCTGAGTTTTTCAAGAAACTCTACGATCAGGGCAAGTTCGTCACCCGTGAGAGCGAGCAATACTATGACCCTGAGGCCAAGACTTTCCTGGCTGACCGCTACATCGTCGGCACCTGCCCGAAGTGCGGAGCCGAAGGAGCCTATGGCGACCAGTGCGAGAAGTGCGGCAGCACCCTCAGCCCGGACGAACTCATCAACCCGAAGAGCAAACTCAGCGGAGCTGACCCTATAAAGAAGAAGACCACCCACTGGTATCTGCCTCTCCAGGATTACGAGCAGTGGCTCAGGGAGTGGATACTCGAAGGCCACAAGGAATGGCGCAGCAACGTGTACGGCCAGGTCAAGAGCTGGCTTGACGGAGGCTTGCAGCCTCGCGCCGTTACCCGCGACCTCGACTGGGGCGTGCCTGTTCCCGTTGAGGGGGCCGAGGGCAAGGTTCTCTACGTGTGGTTTGACGCCCCTATCGGCTATATCTCCAACACCAGGGAGCTGCTTCCTGACGATTGGCAGAAGTGGTGGAAATCCGAGGACACCAAACTCGTCCACTTCATAGGCAAGGACAACATCGTCTTCCACTGTATAGTATTCCCGTCTATGCTCAAGGCCTATGGCGACGGCTACATCCTCCCGGAGAACGTGCCTGCAAACGAGTTCCTCAATCTCGAGGGCAACAAGATTTCGACTTCGAAGGGCTGGGCCGTATGGGCTCACGAATACCTCAGAGACTTTCCGGGCAAGGAGGATGTGATGCGTTACGTGCTCACAGCCAACGCCCCTGAAACCAAGGACAATGACTTCAGTTGGAAGGACTTCCAGCAGCGCAACAACAGCGAGCTGGTCGCAATATTCGGCAACTTCGTCAACCGCGCCGTCGTCCTTACCCATAAGTACTTCCAGGGCCGGGTGCCTGCCTGCTCATCTCTCCTGGACATCGACAGGGAGGTGCTCGCGCAGATCCCGCAGCTCAAGGCCTCAATTGAAAAGAACATCGAGAACTACCGCTTCCGCGAGGCCCTCAAGGACGCGATGGCAATAGCCCGATTGGGCAACAAATACATTTCGGACACCGAGCCTTGGAAGGTTGCCAAGACCGACATCGACAGGGCAGCCACCATCCTTAACATCTCGATCCAGATTTGCGCTGACCTGGCAATCGCCTTCGAGCCGTTCACTCCGTTTGCAGCCCAGAGACTCCGCGATATGCTGGACGTATGTATGAGCACCGGCACCGACCACAAGAGTGACCGCAGCGGCGCCGCCCTCCATACCGTTCCGGCAGGCAGCCGTGAATGCGAGTGCCCGGACAAGGGCGTATGCCTCAGCTGGGAAGTGCTCGGAAGGCCTCAGATCATTCCTGCCGGCCACAAGCTCGGCGCGGCTGAGCTCCTCTTCGCCAAGATCGAGGACGCGCAGATTGACGCCCAGCTTGCAAGGCTTGATGCCCTCAGGGCGCAGCAGGAGGCCGCCGCAAAGGCGGAAGCCGCAAAGAAAGTGACTGCCCAGAAGGAAGAGTGCAGCTTCGAGGACTTCGAGAAGATGGACATCCGCACCGCCACCGTGCTGGAAGCCGAGAGGGTGCCAAAGACCGACAAACTCCTCAAGCTCAGCATCGACACCGGCATCGACAAGAGGGTCATCGTTTCCGGCATTGCCGAATACTACAGCCCTGAAGAGATGGTCGGCAAGCAGATCTGCATCCTGGCCAACCTCAAGCCGCGCATCATCAAGGGCATCGAAAGCCGCGGAATGATACTTATGGCAAGGCAGAATGACGGCAAGATGCGCTTCATCACGCCGCAGGAAGCCCTCGTGAACGGAGCTGAAATCGGTTGACGCTTATGAAGGTACTTATAGTTGACGACGAACGCGCAATCCGCAATTCCCTTTCCGAAATACTCTCGGATGAGGGCTATGAGGTTGACAAGGCTGAAAACGGCCTTATGGCCCTCGATCTTGTGGGCAAGGAGAAGTATGACGTAATCTTCTGCGACATCAAGATGCCGGAGATGGACGGTATCGAGGTCCTCGACAAGTGTGTGGAGATGGGCATCGACTCGGCCATTGTGATGATTACCGGCCACGGTGATATCGACACCGCCGTGGACTGCATCAAGAAGGGCGCCTTCGACTTTATCCAGAAGCCGCTTGACCTCAACCGCATCCTGATTACAATCAAGAATGCGACCGACAAGGTCACCCTCTCCAAGCAGAACAAGGCCCTCAAGAAGAAGGTTTACGGCGCGGATATGATAGGCAACTCTGCTCCTATGAACCATATACGCGAGATTATCGCCAAGGTCGCACCGACTTCCGCCCGAGTGCTCATCACCGGTCCGAACGGATCCGGAAAGGAACTCGTGGCGAGGAATATCCACCAGCAGAGCAGCCGCAGCGCGATGCCGCTTATTGAGGTGAACTGCGCCGCCATCCCGGGCGAACTGATCGAGAGCGAACTCTTCGGCCACGAAAAGGGCTCCTTCACCTCGGCGGTCAAGCAGCACAAGGGCAAGTTCGAGCAGGCCGACGGCGGAACCCTCTTCCTTGACGAAATCGGCGATATGAGCCTGGCCGCCCAGGCCAAGGTGCTCCGCGTGCTTCAGGAAAAGAAGCTCTCGCGCGTGGGCTCCGACAAGGATATCGAAGTGGATGTCAGGGTGATAGCCGCCACCAACAAGGATCTCCAGAAGGAGATAGCTGCCGGCAATTTCCGTGAGGACCTCTACCACCGCCTGAGCGTGATTCTGATTCAGGTCCCGTCGCTGGACCAGAGACGGGAAGACATCCCTATGCTCATCGACCACTTCATCGAGAAGTACACCGATGGCTCGCGCAAACGCAAGTTCAGCCCCGAAGCCGTCAAGCTTCTGGTTGAGAAACACTGGCCGGGCAACATCAGGGAACTGGACAATGTCGTGGACCGTCTCCTGATACTCGGAGACGAGACGGTCAGCGCCCAGAACGTAAAAGATTTCGTGAACTTATAGTTTGCGGATAATCGAGATACCGTCGCGTAGAGGCAGGATGACAGTCTCTACGCGACTGTCTTTTGCTGCCAGCTCGTTGAATTCCAGCAGTCCCCTGGTCTGGGCGTCGTGCGGAAGGGGATCGGCGTAAACCTTGCCGTCCCAAAGCACGTCGTCCGCAATTATCAGGCCCCCGGACTTCAGAAGCGGAAGCACCAGCTCGTAGTACTTGCAATATTCCCTCTTGTTCGCGTCGATGAAAACAAGGTCGTATTCACCGCTGAGAGTCTCCAGGGTCTGAATTGCGTCCCCGATGTGAAGGCGGATCTTGTCTTCCACTCCAGCCCTTCTCCAGGCGCCCCTCATCAGATCCTCCAGTTCGTCATTGATTTCGAGGGCGTCGATGATTCCGCCTTCGGGCAGGCCCAGAGCCATACAGGTACTGGAATAGCCTGTGAATGAGCCTATTTCGATGATGCGTCTGGCTCCGGATATCTTGACCAGCAGTTTGAGCAGCTCTCCCTGGACGCTGCCTGAGAGCATACGTGGATAGTTGGTGTGGATGTTGGTCTGGCGCTCCACCCAGTCCAGGGCTTCCCCGGGGTGGGTGGAATGCTCGCGCAGATATTTATCGAGGGATGATTCCATTTCTTCGGTCAAAAGATTTGATTTCTGCCGTGGTGAACTCCTCTTCGGAAGAGTTCTTGTATTTCTTGTCGCTGTAGTAGAAGAGTTCGTGGGTCTGGGCATCGATGAGCATCTTGTAGCAGCGACTCTTGAGCCCGAGAGTCGAAGGGACTATGCTGATGCCTACAAGGGCGTCCGGTGTGCCTTCGCTGTAATGCTCTTCCACCAGCTCGCTGTTGACATACACTCTTTTGCCGGTGAGGCGCTTGCTGTTGCAGGTCTCGAGGCCGGCATACGCCACCCTGTCGGACTGCATCGCCTGCTCCACGAAATCCTGGATGATGTCCAGGAAGGCATCCATAAAGAGCAGTTCCCTGCCGTTGGGGTTGGTGGCGCTGGCAACCGGAACTCTTATGACTTCGAACGGGCGCTTGAGAGTGTTGGGGTCGTCCTGCCTGCCTCCCTTGCTGAGTCTGATGAAGCATACGCCCTCGTCTTCAATCAGGGTGAGGAAGTAGTAGCCGTTGTCGACCTGAAGCTTGTCGTAATCTTTCGTGGTGCAGAACTCATAAGGCGAAATCCTCCAGCACGATGCCAGCTCCGTCTGCATCACGGAACTGATCAGGGAAGTCGGGTCGGCAACTACCTTGAGGGTCGTGGACGAAAAATCCGAAAGCAGGACCTTGCGGGTATAAATCTTTCCCTGAGCTGCGCATATCAGGCTGCCTGCAGTCAGAAGCAGGCATATCAAATATGTCTTCAATACTTTTTTTCCCATATCCCAAAGTTACGAATTATTCCTTATATTTGTTCTCTATGTCAGATTATGTAGTATCAGCGCGCAAGTACCGTCCGGACTCTTTCGAGTCCCTTATCGGTCAGGATAATATCGCCCGTACCCTGAGAAATTCCATCCTCAGGGGGCAGTTGTCGCACGCCTATCTGTTTTGCGGCCCGCGTGGCGTCGGCAAGACTAGCACGGCGCGACTCTTCGCCAAGACCATCAACTGCTCCAACCCTGGGGAGGATATGAAGCCGTGCGGCGAATGCGAGTCCTGCCTGTCTTTCCAGGAAGGCCGCTCCTACTGCATCCACGAGCTTGACGCCGCTTCCAACAATGGTGTCGAGGATATCAAGGCCCTGATGGAGAAGGTCCAGATTCCGCCGCAGACAGGCCGCTATTCGGTCTTCATCATAGACGAGGTCCATATGCTCTCGCAGGCGGCCTTCAATGCCTTCCTCAAGACCCTCGAGGAGCCGCCCGCACACGCAATATTCATCCTTGCCACCACCGAGAAGCACAAGATACTGCCCACTATCCTGAGCCGTTGCCAGACTTATGACTTCAACAGGATCAGCATCCCCGACATAGTGCGCAACCTCACGATGATTGCTTCACGCGAGGGCGTGAACATCGACCAGGAGTCGCTCCACGTCATCGCCCGCAAGGCTGACGGCGCGATGCGCGACGCGCTCACCATCTTCGACCAGACGGTAGCCTTCTGCGGCAGCGATATCCGCTACGAAGATGTGGTGCGCAACCTCAACGAACTCGATTACGAATACAGTTTCCGTCTCGTGGACGCCTTCCTTGCGGGGAATTACGCCGAGACCTTCCTGATATTCGACGACATACTTTCCAAGGGTTTCAACGCCCTCCATTTCCTGGATGCGCTCAGCTCCCACCTGCGAGACCTGCTTGTCAGCCGCACCGGAGGACTCGAGACCCTGCTCGACCTGCCGGACAGCCTCAAGGAGCGCTATCGCCAGCAGGCGCGCAACTGCTCAGTGAAGTTTATTTATGACGCGCTCGGAGTCACTACGCAGGCGGAGGCCCAATATCGCAGCTCTACCAATCAGAGGCTCCTCATTGAGTTCTCCCTGATGAAGCTCTGCTTCCTCAACAAGGCCCCGGAGGCTGAGCGCCAGGCCGCTCCCGCTCCTGTTGCCGCAGCCGCTCCCGC
>JAEDLO010000068.1 GCA_016295245.1 Bacteroidales bacterium
AACCGCCTCGAGTGGGACAGGCTCCAGGAGGGCAAAATGCCTGACTTCCACCTCGAAAGGGAGCGCAAGGAGAAGCCCGGCCGGCCGCAGATAGCCTGATCCGGCTTTTAGTAAAGCTTTATCGGGAAATTGAAATAGGTGTCGGGGTATGGCTCTTCGGCAAGAGTGAAGTGCCACCATTCCGATTCAAGGGGGTTGAAGCCGTGACGCAGCATCGCATCGCGCAGGATAGTCCTGTTGGCTTTTTGTGCATCTGAAATATTCTGGTAATCAGGGTGTGACAATTCTCCGAACCAGTCGAAAGGGCCGCCCATATCAAGCTCCTTGCCAGTTGCAATCTCCACAAGAGTAAGGTCAACCGTCGAGCCTCGGCTGTGCCCCGAGAGTTCCATTATGTACCCAAGTTCGAAAAGGCGTGATTTGTCAACGTCAGGATAGAAACTTGGTTTCATCTTGACATCATCAAGATCCTCGGCCCAGCGTACAAAATGGGAAACAGCCTTCTGAGGCCTGTAGGCATCGAATACCTTCAGGCAATAGCCCCGGGCTATGAGTTCGTCGCTCACTTCTTTGAGTGCGCTGGCGGCTTTCTTTGTCATAATGGCGACAGGGGCCTCGTATCCGTCAACCCTGGCACCTACGAAATTGTAGGTTGAATAATAGCGTATTTCCAGAATGATATCCGGAACAACTTCCGACAAAAGAACGAAGTCCTCCGGCATTTCCGTTTCTGTTCCTGTTGTCTGACGACAGGAAGAGAAAACGGACAATACCGCAAGGAAAACAATGATAAGCCTGAATCTTTTCATAATAGCACTGCTTACAAGTATGATACAGGATACAAAGATACTTGCATCGCTGCTTGTTTCCTATTTTTCACCGGAAAATCTCCTGCTCGAGATGAAGAGAAAGTCTGGATGATACCGGCCAACCCGAAATATTATGATGTCGATGGCTGCATTGCCAAATATGGAGAGATTTATTGGCGCCAGCATTACAACTTCCAGACTGGAGACACTATCTACATCTATGTTTCAAGCCCTGACAGCAAAGTCAAATACAAGTGCCATGTCGAAGCGCACGACTTGCCGTTCAGTGAAGAGATTGCAACTGACAAAGAATTATTTGTAAATCCTCAAGACTTTGAAACAACAAGGAATTACAATCGGTTTATGAAACTCAAGGTTCTGGAGAAGACCAACTCAGACAAAATGACAATGGTCCACCTGCAGGAACACGGAATGATCCGTCCACCTCAAGGGTGCATAAACCTGTCTCACTCCGGATTTGCAGAACTCCTGGAATACATTGAGAACAATTTCTAAAACGCTTTGCGTAATTATTTGAAATCATTATCTTTGCAAAAGAGATAGTACCGCTATGAATACAGAGAGACGCACAAAGCCGGTGGTAATCACCAAGACTTCCAAGAAATTGGAGGCTCTCCTAGGACAGTTGAAGGAGCAGAAGCAGACTCAGCAAGCCAAATTGCGTGAGATGAAGGAGTGTACTTTCAATGTAAAAATCTGATGGAAGTATCCTTTGCACTTTCATATAAAGAGGGAAACGAAATAAGAGTTTCCCTCTCTTCGTTTACGGAGGCAGCTATTCCAGATTTAATCGGGGATCTTGGGGATTGCGAAATAGTTGAGATCAGTCTTATTCGCCAGAGCGGTGATGAGACTGCAGACATTATCACCTTATCTAAAGTGGTAGAAAGAATCGGAAAGTTCATTGTTGAAAATCCTCACGTCATCTTGTATTACTATTGTGATGAGATGAATGAGATTCCCGGGATGAGAGCGACTAGAGACATTTCCAGCCCAGAATATCGCAATCATCTATTTTCGTTGTTGTATTCCAAGGGTAGCCGGCAATTTCCTGAATTACATATCGTAGATATGCCAATTGTCTTTATTGGTGATGATCATAAGACATTTATCCATCTGATTTATCGTGAAGATCTTCAGGACAAGGCTGATATTATTAAAGATTATCTGAATGATATTGCTGAAGGGGTGAAATAAGATTGAATTGCCCAGCAAAAATAAGAATACAAAAGAGGGCCTTATCAGTCTTTCACTTTTTTGTGACCCTCTTTTGTAATGGCCTTACTCAGCCTTTTTGTACTTTTCGCTCTGTTCTTTTATGAGTTCGTCGAGAACGCCTTCGTCGAAGTAGTTGATTCTCATCTGACGCTTGACAGCGGCGAGGGTGTCGGCGGCTTCGGCGCGAGCGACCTCCGAGCCCTTGCGAAGCACCTCATATACATAAGGAAGATTCTGTTCCAGCTCAGCGCGACGCTTTCTGATAGGCTCCAGAGTGTCGTTGAGCACGGCATTGAGGAAGTTCTTTATCATCATATCCCCAAGGCCTCCGGCCCTGTACTGGGCCTTCACCTCGTCGAGGGACTTGAAGTCAAAGCTGACCTTCTTGCCGTGGAAGCAGTCGCCGAACATCTCGAAGTGCTCAGGACGGCAGAACGCATCCAGATAGGTGAAGACCGTATTGCCCTCGACCTTGCCAGGATCGCTGACCTGAAGATGGCCCGGATCGGTGTACATACTCTTCACTTTTGCCCAAACCTCCTCGGCGGAATCCGAAAGATAGATGCAGTTGCCCAGGGACTTGCTCATCTTGGCCTTGCCGTCAGTACCCGGCAGGCGCAGGCAGGCTGCGTTCTCAGGCAGGAGAATCTGAGGCTCGACCAGAGCCGGGCCGTAGGTTGAATTGAATTTGCGGACGATTTCACGGGTCTGCTCAATCATAGGCTCCTGATCCTCTCCAACCGGCACGCAGGTAGCCTTGAAGGCAGTGATGTCGGCAGCCTGGCTGATAGGATAGCAGAAGAAGCCCACAGGAGTTCCGGCCTTGTTGTCCGAACCGTCATTGCTCTCCGAAAAGCCCCTCATCTGGATTTCAGCCTTGACCGTAGGATTTCTCTGAAGCCTCTGGACCGTTACCAGATTCATATAGAAGAAGCAGAGTTCGGTAAGTTCACTGACCTGGGACTGGATGAAGATGTTGGTCTTTTCCGGATCAAGGCCGGCTGAGAGATAGTCCAGAGCCACCTCGATGATGTTCTGGCGGACCTTCTCCGGATTGTCAGCGTTGTCGGTAAGCGCCTGGGCATCCGCAATCATCACGAAAATCTTGTCGAATTCCCCGCTGTTCTGAAGCTCAACCCTGCGACGCAGTGAGCCCACGTAATGTCCAATATGAAGGCGACCGGTAGGACGGTCGCCTGTCAGAATGATTTTTGCCATTTAGTCCTTGATGGTTTTGAGTATTTCCCTGACCTTTGCCTCAATCTCGTCGCACAGCTCAACATTGTCCTTGAGCAGCTGCTTTACTGCAGCAAGGCCCTGGGTAAGTTTCTGGTCATTGTAGCTGAACCAGCTTCCGCTCTTGTGGATGATGTCGAATTCGACTGCAAGGTCGACGATTTCCGAGGTGTGGGAGATGCCCTCACCGTAAACGATGTCGAACTCGGCCTTCTTGAAAGGCGGAGCCATCTTGTTCTTGACGACCTTCACCCTTGTCCTGTTGCCGGTAGCCTCGTCACCGTCCTTGAGCTGGGTGGTGCGGCGCACGTCCAGACGCACTGAAGCATAGAACTTGAGTGCGTTGCCACCGGTGGTGGTTTCAGGATTGCCGAACATCACACCAATCTTTTCGCGCAGCTGGTTGATAAATATGCAGCAAGTGTTTGTCTTTGAGATGTTTGCGGTGAGCTTGCGCAGGGCCTGACTCATCAGGCGGGCCTGGAGGCCTACCTTGTTGTCACCCATTTCTCCTTCGATTTCCGCCTTCGGAGTGAGGGCGGCAACCGAGTCTATCACCACGATGTCAACTGCACCGCTGCGGATAAGCCCGTCAGCAATCTCGAGGGCCTGCTCGCCGTTGTCCGGCTGGGATACAAGCAGAGTCTCGAGGTTGACGCCGAGAGCCTTGGCATATGTGCGGTCGAAAGCGTGTTCCGCATCAATCATGGCGGCGATGCCCCCGGCCTTCTGAGCCTCGGCGATGGCGTGTATTGCAAGGGTGGTCTTACCGCTGGATTCGGGACCGTAGATCTCGATAATCCTTCCGCGCGGATAACCGCCTATGCCGAGGGCGTGGTCAAGCGCTACCGAGCCGCTCGGTATCACCTGCACGTCCCACTCCGGTTCGTCACTCATCTTCATAATGGTGCCCTTGCCGAAATCCTTCTCAATCTTGTCGATGGTAGCCTGCAGCGCCTTGAGTTTCGCAGCATTCAAATCCAATCCCTGTGTTTCTGTGTCTTTAGCCATAAAGCTTTGAATTTTAAATTATTAAGAGTTAATGATAGTTTAAGTCCGGGCCGGAGCCCGAAGGTCTTTACAAATATAAGAAAAAATGTCTAATTTTGTCCCTATGAAAGAGAAGTTACTGGGAAAGGACCTCGAGGAGATGAGGGAGGCCGCAATCGCCTGCGGACTCAAGGCATTTGTGGGCAATCAGCTGTGTGACTGGCTCTATGTCAAGAGGATACGCTCTTTCGACGAGATGACCAACATAGCGAAGGCCTCGCGCGAAAAGCTGGCTGCGAAATACGAGTTGGGCATACGCGAGCCTGCCGGCAAGGCCGTTTCGAGCGACGGCACGACCAAATATCTCTTTCCCGTCAGCTGTGTCCACGGCGGCGGTGTCGAAGACTCCTATGTCGAAGCCGTGATGATACCCGACGAGGACAGGCGCACCCTGTGCGTAAGCTCCCAGGCTGGCTGCAAGATGGGCTGCCGCTTCTGTATGACCGGGCGCCAGGGTTTCCACGGCAACCTCAGCGCCGCAGACATCCTCAACCAATTTCTCTCCATCGACGAGCCCTGCTCCTTGACAAACACCGTCTTTATGGGTATGGGCGAACCGTTGGACAACTACGACCAGGTCAGCAGGGTAATTCGCGTACTGACCGCTCCCTGGGGCTTTGGATGGAGCCCTAAACGCGTGACGCTCAGCACAATAGGCGTCCTCCCCAAGCTCAAGGAGTACCTCGACGGCCAGAAATGCCATCTTGCGGTCAGCCTCCACGACCCTTTCGGCGAAGAGCGCTTCTCGATTATGCCGGTCCAGAAAGCATATCCGATCAGGGACGTGGTCCAACTCATCAAGCAATATGATTTCACCGGCCAGCGCCGCGTCAGCTTCGAATACACAATGTTCGCGGGCTTCAACGACAGCCTGCGCCACGCGCAGGAACTTCTGCGCCTTCTTGGCAAACTGGAATGCCGGGTCAACCTGATCCGCTTCCACAAAATCCCCGATTTCCCGTATGAATGCGCTTCAGACAAGGCGATGGAGCACTTCAGGGACTATCTCAACAATAACGGAATAACATGCACAATTCGCTCATCACGAGGAGAAGACATCCTCGCGGCTTGCGGAATGCTTGCAGGACGGCACTCGCAGCAGTAGCCTCACTTTTCCTCGCGGGCCTTCCGCTCAACGCCCAGAAATATCCCAACGGCCTGTCGGCCGACAGCGTCGATCCCAAGACCGACGCCATAGTAATCAAGCAGATACGCGCCCACCTCGACAGTGTACGCGCCAGGGAGAACCGTCCAGTGGTAGGACTGGCTCTCTCCGGAGGCGGCGCCAAGGGTGCGGCTGAGATCGGCGCCCTGCGCTACCTCTTCGAGCAGGATATTCCCATCGACTTCATCTGCGGCACCAGCATCGGAGGCCTCATCGGCGCTTTCACCGCAATGGGCTACAGCATCGACGAGATGGAGGAAATCTTCCGGACCCAGGATTGGAACAAAATGCTGGGAGACCGCGTGGACGCCAGATACACCCCTTATACCACCAAGCAGTACCGTTCGCGCTATCAGTTGATCATTCCATTCCACTATGCGCCGGAAATATTGGAATCCCGTCTGAGCGAAGCGGTCAAGTACACTCCTCAAGACAGGAAGGACAGGCTTGACCTGAGCGCTTCCACGGACAAGCTTGCCGCCCTGAAGAGTTCGCTTCCTTCGGGCCTGACCTACGGATTCCACCTCAACAACCTGCTTTCGAGCGTGAGTGTCGGCTATCAGGACAGTCTCGCCTTCCGCGACCTGCCTATACCATTCATCTGCGTAGCCTCTGACATGGTATCCTGCAAGGAAAAGAACTGGGGCTCGGGGTCCATCGTTACGGCAATGCGCTCGACTATGTCCATCCCGGGTCTTTTCAATCCCGTTCGCACCGGCGGAATGGTCCTGGTTGACGGCGGCACGCGCAACAACTACCCTTCCGACCTGGCCAAAGCTGTCGGGGCGGACTACATCATAGGCATTGACCTCTCGGACTCAAGGCTCAACTTTGCGACAGTGAACAATCTGGGTGACATCGTCAACCAGTTCTTCACTATGCTGGGCGACGAAGCCTTCAACCGCAATCTCAACCTCGCCGACAGCTTCATCAAGCCTGACATCTCCGGCTACAATATGATGAGCTTCAGCGCCGAAGCCGTAGATACCCTGATTCGCCGTGGATACGAGGCAGCTCTTGAGCAGAGCGACGATATCGCGCACATCCGCAAAAGGACCGGGGCGGCGGGAATCAAATACAACAAGCCGCGGGCAGTGGACATCTCCAAGACCCCGGTGGCAATAGGACAGGTGGATTTCGAAGGCGTAAGCGAGGATGACGGCAATTTCCTGAGGAAGAAAACGGGGCTGTACAACGGCATCACCGTCTCCAGGGACATAATGGAGGACGCTATGAGCAGGCTTCAGGCAACGGGAGCCTTCGAATCCGTCACCTACTCCATCTACGGCACCAAGGAGCCTTACCGCCTTGTAATTCATTGCGTACCGGGACCCACCCACAGGCTCGGCCTGGGCGTAAGGATGGATACGGAGGAGTGGGCGTCCATCCTCATCAACGTGGGTCTGAACGCAAGCAAGCTGTCCGGCGCCAAGACGGATTTCAACTTAAAGCTCGGAAAGAACGCCCAAGCGGAAGTGAACTACGCTTTCGCCCGCCACGCCTTTCCTACCATCAACGTATGCGCCGGAATCGGCAGCTACCAGGGCGACCTGATGGTGTACAACAATTCGCTCAAGTTCGGCACCGGTTACTGGACCCACAAGGAGCAGTTCTACCTCTCGGACATCAACCTCATCAAGCTCAACTTCAAGGCCGGACTCCAGAACCGCTACTTCAGCCTGTACCGGGGCACCCCGTTCGCGGAACAGATTGCTTCCGTCGATCCCTCTGCCCTGAAGGGAGATTATCTGGGAGTGTTCATAAACGGTGAGTTCTACACCTTTGATGACCATTACTATCCGTCAAGGGGTGTGAATTTCTGCATCAACGCCGACTATGACTTCCTGAAATTTGGGGTTCAGAGTTTCAAGCCAGTACTCTCCCTCGGCCTGGACTTCAAGGCGGCCATCCCTGTCGTGCCGTCATTGACCATACTTCCCGAAATCCACCTGCGCGACATTTTCAACGCCGGAGACCTGCGCAATCCGAGCAAGGACTTTTCCATCATCCATACCAACTTCGCAGGCGGGGCCATCGCCGGGCGCTATGTAGAGAAACAGGTGCCTTTCTTCGGTTTCAACAATGTGATGATTACCGAGTCGAACCTTGCGACGGCCACCCTCGACATCAGGTTCAGCCCGATAAAGGACCTCTATGTGTCAGCCCTGGGAGGCTATATGCTGAGCAATTCAGAATTCGCCGAGATGTTCACCGACTTCAAGCCGTACTGCTGGGCAGCGGGAGTGGAGCTCGGATTCAACTCGGTTGCCGGCCCTGTCAAATTCAACATCCACTACTCCAGCACAACAGCCTGGGGTCTTTATGCCTCACTCGGTTTTGATTTCTGATGGACCAGGACACAAAAAAGATACTGCAAAGGCTTGAAGCCCTGTGCTCCCGCAGGGAGTATTGCAGCCGCGACATCTACAGGAAGGCCCTCGAGCGCTGCGGGGGTGACATCCAAAGGGCGGATGAGATCCTGGAATCGCTCAAGGCCGAGCGCTTCGTGGACGACCTGCGCTACGCCTCCGCCTTCGCCCGCGAAAAATCCTCCCTGTCGGGCTGGGGTGAGCTTAAATTGCGCACCGCCCTGCTCGCCAAGGGCATCCCCGAGGCCCTCATACGAGAGGCCATCGAAGAGATTGACCCCGAGCGCGCCGACCACAGGTTGGAGCGCCTGATGGAAAAGAAAT
>JAEDLO010000069.1 GCA_016295245.1 Bacteroidales bacterium
ATTTTTTCAGAAGGGCGGCCGATTTGTATGTGGACGGCTTCCGTAATATGACCTGGGGCAAACCGCTCTGGATAATCATTGCGCTCAAACTGCTCATCCTTTTCGGAGTTCTCCGTCTGTTCTTTTTCAAGCCTGACCTTGCCGGACAGACCCGGGAGCAGAAAATTGAGACAGTCGGCTCCCGTCTTGGTTCCCCGGCAGCCGGGCAGCCTGAAGCCTTTCCCGCAAAAGAGACAGAAACTATAACCAATTAATTGATAAAACTATATGATTCTATCATCACTGGTCGGCTGGTCGAGGGCGCAGTTCGCCCTTACTGCCGCCTATCACTGGCTCTTCGTCCCTCTTACCCTTGGCCTGGGCATAATAATGGCCATAATGGAGACGATTTATGTCAGGAAAGGGGACGAGTTCTGGAAAAACACAGCCCGTTTCTGGGAAAAAATCTTCGGCATCAACTTCGCCGTAGGTGTCGCCACAGGCATCATTCTTGAGTTCCAGTTCGGAACCAACTGGAGCAATTACTCCTGGTTCGTGGGTGACATCTTCGGAGCTCCTCTGGCCATCGAGGGCATCTTCGCCTTCTTTATGGAGTCGACCTTTATGGCAGTAATGTACTTCGGTTGGCAGAAGGTGGGTCCGAAATTCCATTTGCTGAGCACCTGGCTGACTGCAATCGGCGCTGCAGTTTCTGCAATCTGGATTCTCATCGCCAACGCCTGGATGCAGCACCCGGTCGGAATGGAGTTCAACCCGGACACCGTGCGCAACGAGATGGTGGACTTCCTCGCAGTAGTGACCAACCCTGTGGCAATAAGCAAGTTCTTCCACGCCGTCTTCAGCGGCTGGGAGCTTGGCGGTGTGGTTGTCACCGCCATCAGCTGCTTCTACCTCTTCAAGGGACGCTCGCTTGAGTTCGCGCGCAAGAGCATCCTGGTCGGTGCCCTGGTCGGCGTGATCGGCACCTTCGGCGTTATGCTCACCGGCGACAGCTCAGCCATTCATGTGGCCAAGTATCAGCCGATGAAGCTTGCAGCCTGCGAAGGCCTCGAAGATGGCGGAGCGCGAGCCCCGTTCTCTATCGTTCCGGGCATCGAAATCCCCGGAATGCTTTCAATCCTGGCAACCCACGACCTTGACGGCATCGTGCCCGGCATCAACGACATCCTTGAAGGCTACACCGACAACGAGGGCAATGTGGTGCCTTCGGTAGAGGAGAAGATGACCCGCGGCAAGGCCGCCCTCGAGGATTTCAGGATCTACCGAGAGCTCAAGGACAGCGATCCTGAGGCTGCCGCAGCAGCAAAAGCCGCGCTTGAGGAGAATGTAGAATACTTCGGCTACGGTTATATAGAGAAGCCGGAAGACGTTGTGCCGCCTGTAGGTATCGTGTACTGGACTTTCCGCCTGATGATAGGTTTCGGTTGCCTGTGCCTGCTGATGATGCTCCTCGCCCTGTTCTTCGCCTGGAAAGACAAACTTGCGGGCAAGAAGTGGCTCTATCTGTTCAGTATGGTCTGCGTGCCGCTGATCTTCATAGCAGGGGAGTGCGGCTGGATTACCGCAGAGGTGGGACGCCAGCCTTGGACCATCGAAGGCCTGCTCCCTGTCAACGCTGCCGTTTCGGGGGTCAGCGCGTCTTCCGTGATGACGACCTTCATCATCTTCGCTGTCGTCTTTACCCTCTTCCTGGCCATAGAGCTCAGGATTATGTACAAAACAATCTCTAAAGGACCGGACAAGTTATGACATACGAATTTCTCCAACAATACTGGTGGGTGCTGATTTCCCTTCTGGGAGCGCTCCTGGTCTTCCTGCTTTTTGTTCAGGGAGCCAATACCTTCATCTTCTCTCTCGGAAAGTCCGAGTCTGAAAAAAGCCTGATAATCAACTGTACAGGCCGCAAGTGGGAGTTTACCTTCACGACCCTCGTGGTCTTCGGCGGCGCCTTTTTCGCTTCCTTCCCGCTCTTCTACAGCACCAGTTTCGGCGGCGCATACTGGGTGTGGATGGCCATCCTGCTGCTCTTTGTGCTGCAGGCAGTCGCCTATGAGTTCCAGCACAGGTCGGACAAGCCGGTCGTGGTGAAGGCATTCCGCATAGCTCTCGTGGCCAACGGCTACCTTGCGCCTTTCCTGCTGGGTGCCGCCGTCGCAAGCTTCTTCACCGGGTCCGATTTCAGCGTCAACAAGGACGCGATGGGGGCTATGAGCCCCGTCATCAGCACCTGGGGCAACAACTGGCACGGCCTTGAAGCCCTTGCCGACTGGCGCTGCTGGGCTTTCGGCCTGATGGTGATGACTCTCGCGCAGACAGGCGGTCTGCTGTATATGAAGAACCGCATCGACGATGAGAAGCTTGAGGCGCGTATGGGCAAGGCGCTCAAGCTTGTTGCGCCGGCATTCGTGCTGCTCTTCCTCGTGAGCGCGGGCTTCATCCTGCTGGGCAGCGGCTATGCCGTAGCCTCTGACGGTACGGTTTCGCTTGAGCCTTTCAAGTACTGGCACAACCTCATTGCGAGCCCTGTGACGCTTGTGATGCTGCTTGTCGGCGTGGGGCTGGTGCTTGCCTCAATCGCCCTGGGAATCTTAAAGGGAACGCGCAAGGCCGTGTGGGTTTTCGCTCCGGGCGTGGTGCTCACCGTGATGGCTCTGCTCTTCCTCATCGGCTTCAACGGTACTGCATACTACCCGTCCTCAAGCGACCTGCAGAGTTCGCTTACACTGGCTAACAGCTGCTCGAGCGAGTTTACGCTCCGCACGATGTTTTACGTATCGCTTGCCCTGCCGTTTGTGATTGCCTATATGGCTTACGCCTGGGCCTCAATCGAGAAGAAAGCGATTACCAGCTCTGAGCTCAACTCTTCGGAGGACAAGTACTAGGAGAGACTTCTACTGCTCCTTGCGGATTTCCTCTACTTTGAGGATGCCGTTGCGAGTCATCTGGATGCGGAAATGCCTGTAAGAACTTTCCTCCTCCTGGCAAAGCTGAAAGACGACGTTCAAATAATAAATCTTCTGGACTTTTACAGTACTGATTTCCCCGTTGGCCGACAAGTGGTCGACGGGGACTTCAGGATTGTCCATCTTTTGCGTGAAACGGTTCAGATGGAGTCTCATTATCTCATTGATACCCTTCATCGGGTATTCTCCGATGCCGGAGATTACCTTGCCGTCTATCATCACCCTCTTGCGGTAAAGCAGGATCTTTTCGTCGAAAATCCTTGAGGCGTCGTCGATGGTCGCGCTGTTGTTACGCATCTTCTTGACTGTTCCCGGGGTTTTGGCCTGGGAAATGAAGTCAACACCCTCCTTGATGAAGCCGACATTCTTTTTTCCGATGGAGATCCTGGCCTTTTTGTCGTAGTATTTGTTACCCAGTCTGTGGGCGAAATAATAGCGCATCAGTTCCTTGATGCGGTCTTTCATCATATAGCTGATGACCAGGGCAAGAAACAGTGGCCAGGTGATGTTACCGAATTTCACCTGGCTGAACCAGGCTACGGCCGTGGCGAAAATCATTGCGATGCCGGCGGCCAGGCTGTAGTAAAGCTGTTCCACTGCCACCCCGTCCTTTTTCTTGTCGAGGCCTATGAACAGGTCGCTTTCCACAAATTTCTTGAGCATTCCGTAGTGGTAAACGAGTTCTCTGTTTGTCTCGGGGTCATCTCCGATAGCTCCGAAGCCCTTTTTGCGACGGTACTTCGCCTCGTCTCTGAGGAGTTTCATAAGCCTGTCTTTTGTTTCCTGAAGTTCGGCGCCCAGTTTTGAGGCATTGATTTTCTTCAGGACCCGGACTAGCCTGAATTCAAGGATGTGGCTTATGAATTCGTCGCACATCCGAAAATAATTTCTTTCTTCAGAGAAGAACTGGGCCTTGGGCAAGCGGTATGACAGCTGACGGTATTCCTCCAGGATTTTTCTGCAGGAGCGGTCCATGTCCTGAGCCAGCTCCCTGAACTTTTCCGTGGACCTGGCACTTTTGAACTGATGTTCTGCGTTGCGCAGCGAGCTCTTGAAGATGGCGGCAAACATCTTCAGATGGTATTCGTAATCTTCTGAGTTCTGCTGCAGAGGACTTTTCCCAAGGTTCTTTACGGCGTTTGTCAGAGACCGCAACGGAAGCGACTCGGAGTCGGCGATTTCATCCAGCGAATAAACCGGGGTGATGAGCCTTACATTGGACTTGATGTCGCGGTAGAACTGATCCTTACCGTAGCTCTCCGGGTTGATTGATATGCTCTTGGGAACGAATATCCAGCTGTTTACGGCAAAATTGTTCTTACGCTCCGTACGGTTGTTCTCAAAACCGAATTTGAATTCGACAGAGAAGTTGTCGTGTTTCTTTGCTTGTATGTTTACCATAGGCCAGGTGTGTATTCCAGCCATTTCAGGACAGTGCCTCCCCAGAGGAGAATCAGAATCCGGGAAATGGCCATCATCTGTCTTTTTTCCAGTTCTTATATGGATTCTTCATCAGCATAGAATTGTAATATTTTACATCTCCTGTGACTTCAGTTCCGAGCCATTCTGGTTTCTCGAAGGCCTCGTCCTCAGAGCCGAGTTCCACTTCAGCTACTGTAAGTCCTTCATTGTCACCATAGAACTCGTCCACTTCGAAGCTGTGGTTTCCGGCATCCACCAGATAGCGTGTCTTGTCGATGACGCCCGGCTCGCAGATCTTCAGCAAATCCAGGACTTCCGCCACAGGGATTTCCTTCTCCCATTCGAAACGGCTTGCACCGCTTTTGCTGCCTTTGCCTTTGATGGTGATGAATCCTTTTTCACCTTTGACTCTTACCCTTACAGTACGCTCGGGAACTGTGCTGAGGTAGCCTTGGGTAATACGGGTGGCCTTCTTCACAAACGGCTTGAAATCGCCGGCCACGAGAAATTTCTTTTCAATCTCCTGAGCCATAAGCTATTCGTTTGCGAGTGGTTTGTTGCTTTTCTTACGTCCGAACATAATCCTTTCGTTTGGTGTGAAACAAAGATACTGAAAAAAGCAATGTATTGAGTATTGTTGCTACCTTTGCGGGAGATATCCGGAAATGAGAAAATACATCGAAGAGAACATTATTCCCCGCTACGACGCCTTTGACGCTGCGCACCGCCGCGACCACGTCATTTATGTCATAGAGCAGAGCCTTGAACTTGCCCGGCACTATGACGTCAATGAAGATATGGTTTTCGCGATTGCCGCCTACCACGACACGGGGCTTGAGGTTGACAGGAAAACCCACCATCTTGAGTCGGGACGCATCGTGCGCTCGGACCTGAACCTCAGGCGATGGTTCTCTGAGGAGCAGATTGAAGTGATGGCCAGGGCTGTTGAGGACCACAGGGCCTCGAGTGACCACGAGCCGCGCAGCATATACGGCAAGATAGTAGCCGAGGCCGACAGGCAGATTGACCCGGATACAATCATCCGTCGCACCATCCAGTACGGGCTTTCGCACTACCCGGAGCTGGACCGAGAGGGCCATTGGGAAAGAACCCTGGAGCACTTGCTCGAGAAATACGCTGAAGGAGGATACCTCCGCCTCTGGATTCCGGAATCTTCCAATGCTCAGAGACTTAAAGAGTTGCAGACCCTGATAAAAGACAGGAATGCCCTGCGCGCCCTATTCGAGAAGACCTTCGACAAGTTGCATAACAACAAATAATATGCTTTCCCGTACGAAAGTGGATGCCAAATTAATTGTTTGTCCGAAATCTTCACTACTTTTATCAAGAATAAATTTCAAGATAGTATGACAAACAAAAATTTCGGCTCTATGCTTCGTGCATTGCTCCCATTGTGCATCCTATTTAGCTCGATGATGCTCGCTTCTTGCGGTGATATGGCCAAGGATGACGATCCCAAGCCAACTTCGAATCCAATACGATGGGTAAACGACCCAGCAAAACTTGAGATGCTTTACTCCCTCGTTGACCTTGAGGGGAACAAGGGACGCTTATATGAAATGACCTATACCGTGGATTATAAGCTTGATGAGGCATTGAACACCGGAATAGTCGGACAGATGTCTCTTATGCAGTTCGCAATGACTCAACTTCTCGATAAGAACCCTATAGACAGTAAAGGCTTGAGCTTTGATGCCGGCTGCAGCGCTTTTGCCTGTCAGGATCCGGAGTCTAAGGATTTCATTATGGGGCGCAACTTCGATTTCACCCACAGGGATAAGAACGGAGAAAGAGTGATGATACCTGTCATTGTTGTCCACACGGCTCCCGCAGGAGGAAAGAAGTCCGTTTCTTTTGTTGACGGACAGTTTATAAATTACAAGAGCGGATTCTACACGGATGGTACGTCTGATCTTTCTATGCTGATGGCTCTTCCATATCTTCTTCTGGACGGAATCAATGAGGACGGTTTTGCAATCAGCGTCCTTAAACTTGACGGAAACCCTACCCGCCAACATTATTCAGACAGGAAAAACAACATCTTTACCACAGTGGCAATGAGAATGCTTCTCGACAGGGCAAGCACGGTAAGTGAGGCGACAAAAATGCTTGAAGAATACAATATGTGCATGGATAATGACAAAGCAAGCTACCATTTCTTTATGGCCGACGCTACCGGAGATTATGCCATTGTGGAATATACTTTCAAGGAGGGTGAAGAATATCCGACTGAAATGGAAGTGCTCAAGGGCGATGACGCATGGCGCTATGTCACAAACTTTTACGCCTCACCATCAATGGTAGACTCGCCTGACGGAAGCGTACTCTCCACTCACGGAAAAAGTCGTTATAATACCCTGAAGGAAAATCTGTCAAATAGCAAATATAAACTGAACCCCGTCCAGGCAATGGAATTGCTGCAGAAGGTTGCCCAGGGCCCGGATGAGGAAGCGACCAGATCAACCGGATTCACACAGTGGTCAGAGGTCTATAATCTCAATAAGAAGACGGTCAAGATGTCTATCCTCAGGGAGTTTGACAAGACATTCACTTTCTCCGTGGAATAATATTTTAACCGGACATTATGGAGAAAAAAGACATCGGAATCCTCGCCAAAGAGGATGTTTTCAAACTTATCGGGAAGGAATGGATGCTGGTGAGCGCCGGCACCATAGACAATTTCAATACTATGACGGCCTCCTGGGGTTGCCTGGGCTGGCTGTGGAACAGGCCTGTTGCCGTGGTTTTCATCAGGCCTGAGCGCTATACATACGGATTTGTCGAGGACAATGCAAGGGTGACCCTCAGTTTCTTCGGGCAGGAGTGCCGAGGGGCCCTGCAGGTTTGCGGCACCAAATCGGGAAGGGATTGTGACAAGGTCGCTGAGGCAGGGCTTCATCCGGTCTGCCTGGAAGGGGGAGTGGTCGGCTTCAGCGAGGCAAGGCTCACACTTGTCTGCCGCAAACTTTTCAAGAGCGAAATGCGTCAGGACTGTTTTCTCGATCCTGAGGTCCTCTCCGCTTGGTATCACAACGGCCCCGGCGGTAGCCTTCATTCAATCTATATAGCCGAAATCGAAGAAGTTTACAGCTCGCAAGATTGATGAGATGAAGCTTGTTTCGGACAATGTTTTTGTCAAGACGAAGGCCAATGCACTCACCAGTGAGCCCTTTGCTTCCTATATTGAAGCCAACGGAATAACCGAATTCTATATCGCAGGAGCCGACGCAACCGCCTGCGTGAAATCAACTTGCTTCAATATGACAAAAAGCGGATATGTCGTCCACGTAATCTCAGACTGCATCACCAGCTATGACCTGAAAAAGATTCCGGAAATGCTCTCCTACTACGCCGGCAAAGGCTGCGATGTAAAACCCCTCCGGGAAGTCATTAACATCTGAGGACCTTAACGGGACGTGCAACTGGAGGGCGCAGCCCGAAGGCGCCGTGGACACCCACCCGGCAGGATTGTAACCTGCTATCATCCATCAATATTTATACTCGTACAAGGCTATTTTTAGGGTATAATGACGGTTTTATACTCTCAAGCGTATAGTTTTACTAAAGTTTATTACCTTTGTACTCAAAAGAGTATAATATGACTTTATCTGAACATGTGAAGAACCTGCGTAAGCAGGAGGGTCTTACACAGCAGGAACTGGCGGATCGAGCCGGTGTCGGCATTCATTTCGTGAGGGACCTGGAGCAGGGGAAGAAGACTCT
>JAEDLO010000010.1 GCA_016295245.1 Bacteroidales bacterium
AAGTTTTCCGCCATCGTCGGCCTGAGGGCAGACTGGTTCGGCGGGGAAGGCTTGAGATTTACCCCGCGTCTGACCCTGAAATACACACCTGTTGAGTCAGTGGTGCTCAGAGCAAATGGCGGCAGGGGTCTCAGGAGGGCTCTGCCCCTGATAGACAACATAGGAGTCTTCTCAACAGGCAAGTCCTTCGCAGGCATTTTTGACAAGCATCTGTTGGAAGATGCCTGGACATACGGAGGCAATGCTACCTTCTACCTGCCTTTCGGCGCGTCCTCGGACACCTACCTGAGCCTGGACTTTTTCGGCAGCGAATTCCGCCAGCAGATGGTGGTGGATTACGAGCATACCCTGAATACCATAGAATTCTATGCTCTTGACGGAAAGCGCTCATTTACAAGGAATTATCAGATTGATTTCAATGTCGAACCGATTCGCCGCCTGACGGTGACGGCAACCTTCCGCTACACCGATGCCCGTATCGAGCTGGCGGGTAAGGGGCTGACGGAAAAGCCTCTGACAAGCAGGTACAAGGGCGTTCTGAATCTCCAATACGCCACCAATCTGAACAAATGGATTTTCGATTTCACAGCCTCTATAAACGGCAAGTCGAGGGTTTATGACTTTATGGAAGATATGCGCGACGAAAACGGCAACAAGCTCTATGAAAACGGCTACACTCCTGCATATCCTCTCCTGTATCTCCAGATCACCAAGCGTTTCAAGGGTGTGGACATCTATCTGGGAGCAGAGAATCTTACCAATTTCAGGCAGAAACAGCTGCTTGCCGGTACACTTGTCGCTGATCAAACTAATGGAATGTCTTCTGTCAATACGGCACTTTCAGATTTCGATGCCAGTGCCGTATGGGGACCGATAATGGGGACCAAGGTTTATCTCGGACTGCGATATACTTTATGGAAATAAATAAAGACAATCATATGAAACATACACTCACTATCATCGCTGTTGCCTGCACCCTTTTGTTTGCAGGAAGCATTTCCGCTCAGGCAATTGAGACTTCAAGCCTTGGCCTGTCTGTCCGGAAAGACAAAGAAAAGGCTTGGAAGACAGCCGTTTTCAACGTGTCAATGCATTGTGAAAAATGCGTGAAGAAAATAAACGACAACATCGCCTTTGAGAAGGGGGTCAAGGACCTTTCGGTATCGCTCGACAAGAAGACTGTAACTATAAGTTACGACCCTTCAAAGACGGATGAGGCAAAACTTAAGGCCGCACTCGAAAAACTCGGTTACACGGTCACTCCTGCAAAATGAAGGGAAAGTTGGGACTTGTGCTTGAAGGCGGAGGGATGCGCGGTCTATATACGGCCGGCGTGCTTGATGTCCTGATGGACCACTCCTTCCGCCCTCAGACTATCTGTGCCACCTCTGCAGGCGCAACCTTCGGTATCAATCTGCCTTCCGGCCAAAGGGGCAGGGTGCTCCGCTACAACCTGCAATTGGCGGGCGACCCGAGATATTTCAGCCTGCGTTCGCTGCTGCTCACCGGCAATGTGGTAAACACTGATTTTGCATACAGGGTGCTTCCGGATGAACTGGATCCCTTTGACCATCAGGCATTTGCTGCCTCGGGCATTGATTTCTTCGCCTGCGTCACCAATACCCTTACCGGCAAGCCGGAGCACCTGAAGGTCACGGATTCAAAGGCCCAGATTGACTATATCCGGGCATCGGCTTCGCTGCCATTTCTTTCGAGGAAGGTGGTAATCGACGGCGTTCCGTATCTGGATGGCGGCATCACGGACAATATTCCTCTTGACAAGTGTATTGAAGAGGGTTGCGGGAAGATTGTTGTAGTGCTCACTCATCCCGGGGGCTATGTCAAGAAGGAGAGTATGTATCTGCTCAGCAGGCTGCTGTATCCGCGCGACAAGGCCTTGCAGGAGGCGTTCAGACTCCGGAATATCCGCTACAATGCGAGGCTTGCGGAGCTCTCGCGCCTGAAGGACGAAGGTCGGATTTTCGTTATCCGCCCTTCCGCAGCCATAGCTGTATCACGCCTTGAAAAGGATCACGCAAAGATTCAGGCGGCCTATGATCTTGGCGTCACCGACGCTCAGTCACTCTGGGCCCCGCTGGAGAAGTATCTGGCGGCAGGGGAGGATTAGTCTAGTCGACAATGACGGCGGTGCCGGAGGCGGTGACCATCAGCATTCCGTTGTCGGCCCCGAGGACTTCGTAGTCGATGTCGATGCCGACAACAGCATTTGCGCCCAGACTGCGGGCGCGCTGCGCCATTTCTTCCATTGCCCTCTGGCGGGCCTCCACCAGCTCGTTCTCGTATGAGCCGGAGCGGCCGCCCACGATATTGCGGATGCTTGCTGCAAAGTCTTTGAGGAAGTTGACTCCGGTGATGACTTCGCCGAAGACGACACCCTTGTATTCCTTGATTGTGTGGCCTTCGATGGCCGGTGTGGTAGTGAGTATCATATAGTTTGCTGCGGGAGGAGCCCGACTTCTACAAATATAAGTATATTTTGCGTACCTTAGCGCAGTATGGAAAAATTAAACGCTGTCTTGGAAGCCATCTCCGGTTTCTTGTGGGGTTGGCCGATGATTATCTTGTTGCTTGGAACCCATTTGTTCCTCACGCTGCGCCTCCGCTTTCCGCAGCGCCATATCTTCAAGGCAATCAAGCTTTCAGTCAGCAAGGATAAGGGCGCGGACGGCGAAGTCAGCCAGTTCGGTGCGCTTGCCACCTCGCTCGCTGCAACCATCGGCACCGGCAATATCGTCGGCGTCGGCACGGCAATCGCCCTTGGCGGTCCCGGCGCGGTGTTCTGGTGCTGGCTGACCGGCATCCTGGGTATGGCGACCAAGTACGGTGAGGGTCTCCTTGCCATCAAATACAGAGAGCCCGACGGGCGCGGCAGGATGCAGGGCGGACCGATGTACGCCCTCGAAAAGGGGGTAGGGATGAAATGGCTCGGCGTAATCTTCGCCCTGTGCACTGCATTCGCATCCTTCGGCATCGGCAGCACCGTCCAGTCAAACGCCATCAGCACGATGACGCGCACGGTGCTGGGAACGTCCCCTGCGCTCATCGGCGGGGTGGTGACGCTGCTGGCCGCCCTGGTGATCATCGGCGGTGTGAAGAAGATTGCGAAGGTCTGCACGGCGCTCGTACCCTTTATGGCCATACTCTATGTCGTCGGGTGTATAGCCATCCTGATAATGAACTCCGACTTCGTGTGGCCGGCGATACAGCTGATTTTCCGCTCCGCCTTCAACCCTGCCGCCGCCGGGGGAGGTCTTGCCGGAGCAAGCATAATGATTGCCGCGCGATACGGCATCGCCCGCGGCCTGTTCAGCAACGAGTCGGGTCTGGGCTCCGCCCCGATAGTGGCCGCCGCAGCGAGGACGAAGAACCCCGTGCGCCAGGCGCTCGTCTCAAGCACAGGTACCTTCTGGGACACCGTAGTAATCTGCGCGATGACCGGAGTGGTGATAGTTAGCAGCATCCTCGCTTTCCCGGACATCTCCTTCGAGGACGGCGGGGAACTGACCTCCAAAGCGTTCAGCCAGATACGGCACATCGGCTCGCCTCTGCTCGCTTTCGGTTCGCTCACCTTCGCCTTCAGCACCATCCTCGGCTGGAGCTATTACGGGGAAAGGGCCATCGAATACCTGGTCTCCAGAACCCGTGTCGGCAAACTTATCAGCCCGGAGTGGATGATCAGAATCTACAGAATCATCTTCCTTGTTTCCGTCTTTGCCGGCGCCGTCGTGAGCCTCGAGATGGTCTGGAACATCGCGGACATATTCAATGCCCTGATGGCTATCCCGAACCTTCTCGCCCTGTTGCTGCTTAGCGGCGTGATAGTCAGCGAAACCCGCAAATATCTATGGGAAGGCAATATTGACGGGGAATGAGAGAGCACCTGCCCCACAGACTCGTAATGTGGGTATAGTGCAAGCAGCAGTGTATTCGTCAATAGGTTTTCCGTCGCAGGGAGCGGTATAGGTTGAACAGATCAAGGCAGCTCTGACGCTCCACTTCGCTCATATAGCCTTCCAGTTTGTCGCGGCCTCCGAAGATCTTGTCGAACTTGTCGTCTCGGAAGCCGATGAGTCCGTTGTCCTCAATCGTGCAGCCGTAGTAGATTTTGTCGATGTTTGCCCACATACAGGCGCAAAGGCACATATGGCAAGGTTCTCCGGTCGTGTAGAGGGTGCAGCCCGAGAGGTCGAAGCTGCCCAGGTGCCGACCGGCCGCCCTGATGGCTTCGATTTCGCCGTGTGCGGTGGCGTCGTTATTGAGCAGCACCCTGTTGTGCCCCGTGGCGACAATCTCGCCATCCTTGACGATGACCGTGCCGAACGGTCCTCCGTGGTCATTCATTATTCCTTCTGTGGCCTCTTCGATGGCCAGCTGCATATATTTTCTGTGCGTTTCGTCGGTATTCATATGATAGTGAGGTTCTTTTCGGATAAATGTAATAAGTTCGCCAATTAATTACAAATTTTTTGCAAGTTCCTTCCCCAATAGGAGTGCAGTCTGCAATTGAATGCAGCCGTGTCGCTTTTGCAATTTTCGCGGGGATTACCTAATTTCGAGAGTTTAATGCAATAGCCCTATGGTAAAACATATCATTCTCTGGACGCTCAAGAGCGAGCTGTCCGAAAGCGAAAAGGAAAGCGTGAAGGCCGGAATCAAGGAAGGCCTCGAGGCGCTGGTTGGAAAAGTTCCCGGACTTGTTGATGTTACCGTCCATATTGACGGAAGACTGGCTTCGTCAAATGCGGATGTAATGCTTGACTGCACCCTTGAGTCCGAAGAGGCACTCAATGCCTATGCCGTGCACCCTGCCCACGTCGAGGTCGCAAACACCAGGGTGCGCCCGTACACCGCCGTTCGCAGCTGTCTGGATTTCGAGCTGGACTAAGCCCTTCCGGTTCCCTCTCACCCCAGCCTTTCGAGGGCGGCATCGAGCGCATCGATTTCAGATTCGCTTGTAGCCCAGCTGGTTACGAAGCGACACATAAGCGCTCCGTCGGGGCGCTTTTCCCATATTTCAAAGGCGAAGTCCTTCGAGAGGCAGCGCTGCTGCGCTTCGCTCAGGATGACGAACTGCTGGTTGGTAGGGGAGTCCGTAGCGAGGGGTATGCCCCTGCGACGGAAACAGTCCTTGAGCTTCATCGCAAGGCGGATGGCCCTGCTGCTGATTTCCAGATACAGGCCGTCTGCGAAGAGAGTCTCGAACTGGATGCCCAGCATCCTGCCCTTGGCGAGCAGGGCGCCGTGACGCTTGATGTTGGTGAAGAAGCCGCGAGGAGCCTTCATTCCGCTGAAAACGACAGCCTCGCCCATCATCGCGCCGACCTTGGTGCCGCCGATGTAGAAGGCGTGGCAATGGCTTGCCAGGAACGGCAGGTCGAAGTCGCACTCCGGCGAGCAAAGCCCGTAGCCCAGCCTTGCGCCGTCAATGTAGAGTTTCAGCCCGTACCCACGGCAGCAGTCATACAGCTCCTCGAGCTCGCTTCGGCGGTAAACGTCTCCCAGCTCCGTAGGCATCGAGATGTAAACGAGTCCGGGCTGGACCATATGGCTGTGCGAGTCATCGGACAGAAAACTCTCCATATATGAGCGCAGCCCGCCCGCGTCAAGCTTGCTCGAAGTGCCGCCTATGGTGATGACCTTGTGGCCGAAAGCCTCCACGGCGCCGGCCTCGTGAACTTCGATGTGGGCAGTAGGGACGCAGATCACGCCTTCGCCGCTTCCCAGCAGTGCATCAATCATAGTGGCGTTGGTCTGAGTGCCGCCTACGAGCAGGAAAACCTCCGCGTCCGGAAGTCCTGTTGCCTTGCGTATCAGGGCCTTGGCCGCTTCGGTATGGCAGTCGCTACCGTAGCCGCTCGTCCTCTCGTCATTGCTTTGCAGCAGGTTCTTGAGAATCTCCGGCAGACAGCCGTTGTTGTAGTCGCTTTCGAAAGAAATCATCTTATCTTGAATTTGTTCGGTAAATATACTTTATTATTTCGGTAATTCTTACGAACTTTGTAAGAATAGCCACAGAAATTATCGTAACGACAAACAACATTTGATATGCAGAATTTCATCTATTACGCTCCTACGGAGGTAGTTTTCGGCCGCGACGCGGAGTCTCAGGCCGCATCAATGATATGCAAGTACGGCGGTACGAAGGTGCTGCTCCATTATGGCGGGCAGAGCGCCGTCAAGTCCGGCTTGCTCGCAAGGGTGGAGGCCTGCCTGGACGCTGCAGGCATCGCCTATGTCAAGCTGGGCGGAGTGCGCCCGAATCCGCGCCTGTCGCTTGTGCGAGAGGGCATAGAGATCTGCCGCAGGGAGGGCATCGATTTCCTGCTTGCCGTCGGCGGAGGTTCGGTAATCGACTCCTGCAAGGCCATCTCTTCAGGCTGCTTCTATGAAGGCGACGTGTGGACGCTCTACGAGCACAAGGACCACGCTACGAAGTACCTGCCGATAGGCTGCGTCCTCACCATCCCTGCCGCGGGAAGCGAGATGAGCGGCGGCAGCGTCATCACCAATGACGAGCACGAGCAGTGGCTCAAGAAGGACTACGGCGCGGACCAGCTGCGCTGCCGCTTCGCCCTTATGAACCCCGAACTGACCTTTACCCTGCCGGCCTGGCAGACCGCCTGCGGTATCACCGATATGATTATGCACACCCTCGAGCGCTACTTCAGCAAGGACGATGATATGGAGATTACCGACGCCATCGCCGAGGCTCTCATCCGCAGCTGTATGAGCGAAGGCCGAAAGGTGATGGAAAACCCTCGGGACTACGTCGCCAGGGCGAACATAATGTGGGCGGGCAGCCTTGCCCACAATGACCTGACGGGCTGCGGCACCACGGGAGACTGGGCGACCCACAACATCGAGCACGAGCTCTCCGCCAAGTTCGATGTCAGCCACGGCGCCGGACTTGCCGCCGTCTGGGGCAGTTGGGCACGCTATACCCGCAGCGAGAACCTCCCGCGTTTTGAACGCTTCGCCCGCAACGTGATGGGCGTGGACACCGCCGGGATGAGTGAGCTTGAGGCGTCCGAAGCAGGCATCTGCGCGATGGAGGCCTTCTTCCGCTCGCTTGGGATGCCTACCGACATCCATAGCCTCATCGGCCGCGAGGTCCTCGATGAGGAACTCGAGGATATGGCCGACAAGTGCACAAACTCCTGCACCACCACGGTCGGGGCCCTCAAGGTTCTCGGCAAGGACGACATCGTCGAGATATACAGGATGGCCCGATAGCCCAATCCGTCGATGAAAAAAATTTTTGCAATAATCAAAGACAAGAAAAGGCTGCACAGTATCCTTTTCGAAGGCAATGATCCGCTCTCAAGGCCGGTGGACATCTTCATTATGGTCTGCATCGGCCTGTGCGTGCTGATGGCTTCGCTGGAGAGTGTAGTGAAGGTCGACGACTACTCGCTCCAGGCTATCTTCCACCAGGAGCTCAGCGGTATCGGCATCCTCAAGACCTGCATCATCGTGCTGGAGTATGTGCTGAGCATACTTTTCACGATAGAGTATATCCTCAGGGTCTATTGCTCGCCGGTCAAGAAAGACTATGTGCTGAGCTTCTTCGGCATCATTGACCTTTTGGCGACACTGCCGCAGCTTTTGAGCATATTTTTCCCGCCGCTGCGCTACCTGTCGATAATGAGGACCTTCAGGCTCATCCGCATTTTCCGCGTCCTGAAGCTCTTCGCCTTCATCAATGAAGGCTACCTCCTGCTCGAGAGCATACGCAAGAGCATCAACAAGATACTGGTTTATTTCTTTTTCGTTGTGGTCCTTGTGTGCATACTCGGTACCCTTATGTTCATCGTCGAGGGCCAGATTCCGGGGACAGAATTCACCAGCATACCGAAAAGCATCTACTGGGCTATCGTGACCCTGACCACGGTCGGCTATGGCGACATCACACCGACCACCGGCCTGGGACAGTTCTTGTCCGGAATCGTGATGATTCTCGGCTATACCATCATAGCCGTCCCGACCGGTATCGTTTCGGCCTCGATGATAGACACAACCAAGAAGAAAGGCCAGAACGGACGTTGCCCGCGCTGCAACGAGAAAACCGATTTGAACGCCAATTACTGCAAGCATTGCGGTGAGAGGCTCTGATAAGCTGAAACCAATACAACAAATAATGAAACGATTATTTATCAAGACCGCAATGGTCGCAATCGCGGCAGTTTCCCTCGCTTCCTGCTGCAATAACCAAAAGGGGGACAAGGCCGGCACCCTCACCGGCTCGCTTGACGATGCTGCCTGGCAGCAGTCCGAATGGATTTCCGCTGCAGATGCACCCGTAGTGACGGGCACTGTCAACTCCAACGAGAATGAAAGGGCTGCCGACGGCGCAAGCTGGTTCGTCACTGAGATTACCAACGTCAAGAAAGTGAAGAAGGCCGTCTGGATGACCGCCGGACTTGGAGTTTACCGCCTGTTTCTCAACGGAAAGGAAGTGGGCGAGGAGTTCCTCAAGCCGGGCTTCACCCATTACGCCAAGACCAAGATTTCCTTTACCTACGACATCACCGACGCCTTTCTCAAGGCTAAGGGCGGCCTCAACTGCCTGTCGGCGCAGGTGACCCCCGGCTGGTGGGCAGACAAGATCATCACCCCGAAAAACCACGAGGGTATGATTGGCGACAAGCCGGCTTTCCGCTCTGTGCTCCAACTCGTCTATGCCGACGGCAGCAGTGAGCTTTTCGGTACCAACTGCAGCGACTGGAAGGCGGGCATCGCAGGCCCTGTGACCCACGCCGACATCTTCGACGGCGAGGAGTATGACGCCCGCATTCCCGAGGGTTACCTCACTCCCGAAAAGCTCTCCACTCCTGAGTTGAACAACGAATTCGCGGGCAAGATTTTCCCTACCGCAGGTGCTGAAGTGTACATCCGCCGCGACCTTGCCCTCAGCCCCGTCCGGGCCTATGTCTGGAAGGACATCGAAGGCAAGTCGGAGGACTGCCACGGAAAGGTGTTGATTGAACGTGAATATGCCCCGGGCGAGGAGATGAGCATCCTCCCGGGCGAGCAGCTGGTAGTGGATTTCGGACAGAACTGCGCCGGCATCCCTGAATTCGTCTTCAGAGCAGAAGAGGGCACCACGCTCAGCTTCCTGCCTGCCGAGCTGCTCAACGACGGCAACGGCGCATTCAGCCGCGGAATGGACGGCCCCGAGGGCAGCGTCCACAGGCTCAACCTCCGCGTTCCGGACAGCGGAATGCGTCTTGTCTATACCTTTGCGGGCGGGGATGACTTCGTGAAGTACCACCCGAGCTGCACCTTCTTTGGCTACCGCTACGCTTCCATCAGCGCCGACGCTCCTGTCAGGATACGTCAAGTAGAGACCCTTCCTGTCAGTTCGATTACAGCCGAGCTCGAAACCGGCAGTATCACCACCGGCAACGAGCTTGTCAACAAGCTGATTTCCAATACACTCTGGGGTCAGAGGTCAAACTACCTCTCGGTGCCTACCGACTGCCCGCAGAGAAACGAAAGGTTAGGCTGGACCGCCGATACCCAGGTATTCGCGATGACCGGCTCCTTCTTTGCCGATACCGACAGCTTCTTCCACAAGTGGACCCGCGACCTTCGCGACACCCAGACTCCGACGGGAGCCTATCCGGGCGTAGCCCCTCAGGCCCAGTACGGTTCAACTCCGCACGAGATGATGAGGCTCGGCTGGGCTGACGCCGGTATCATCGTGCCTTGGGTTATGTGGAGGCAGTTTGCCGATACCAGCATCATAGACGAGAACTGGGATTCGATGATACTGTTCATAGACCACGTCAACGAAACCCGTTATGACCATACCGCCCTCGCCGCCGAAAACGGCAACTTCCAGTGGGGAGACTGGCTCAGCTACGAGCCGCTCGAGAGCAGGAGCAACAGCGTGTACAGGGATTCCGACCCGTCAAGGGGCCTGCTTCCCGAGGCCGTTGAGTACTGGAACTACCTCGGCGCCTGCTACTGGGCTATGGATGCCGGTATGATGGCCCAGATGGCCAAGGCCACAGGACGTCCGTCCGAGCGCTTCGAGAAGATGGAAGCGGAGGCCAAGGCATATCTCAAGAGCCGCTTCCTGCTTCCTGACGGCAGCTTCAAGCTTCCGGTTCTGAATACTATGCAGACCCCGGCTCTCTTCGCCCTGAAGAACGACCTGGTAGAGGGCAAGGCAAAGGAGAATATGGTCGCAAGGCTGAGAAAGAACTTCGAAGACCACGACAACTGCCTCCAGACCGGTTTCCTTGGCACCTCCATCCTTATGCAGACTCTCTCCGACAACGGAATGACCGATATCGCCTACGAACTTCTCTTCCAGCACAAGAATCCAAGCTGGATGTACTCGATTGACAACGGCGCCACCACGATATGGGAGCGCTGGAACAGCTATACCCTTGCAAACGGTATGGGTCCCAAGGAGATGAACAGCTTCAACCACTACGCCTACGGCTGTGTCTGCGAGTGGATATGGCAGACCTGCGCCGGCATCGCCTCTTGCAGCAGCGAACCGGGCTTCAAGCACATAGTGATGAAACCTGTTCCTGACCGCAGGCTCGGCTCTCTGAAGGCCGAATACAAATCCGCTGCAGGTCTTGTGACGAGCCAGTGGGAATACAAGGATAATATCTGGGAGTGGAAGTTCAGCATCCCTGAAGGTTGCACTGCAAGCGTTTCCCTTCCTGACGGAAGCGAACCGCAGGAGTTCGGCTCCGGCTACCACATCCTCCGAATCGAGCTTTAAATCATTAATTTTCAAACACATAAATTATGAAGAAATTTCTTGTCCTTCTTTCTGTTCTGGCACTTTCTGCTTGTGCCGGCCAGAAACCCAATCCGGTCCTCCACGTTGAGGGCGGAGACATTCAGGGCGTGCTTACCGAAAAGGAAGGCGTCTATGCTTACAAAGGCATCCCATATGCCGCTCCTCCTATCGGAGAGAACAGGTGGAGGGCACCGCAACCTGTTGTGGCCTGGGAAGGCGTCAAAATCTGCGACAAATTCGGCCATCCAGCCTTCCAGGGCGCCCATTATCCGGGCGGTTATACCACTGAATGGGGCTATGGCGACGAGGCACCTTACAGCGAAGATTGCCTTTACCTGAATGTCTATACCAAGAATCCGGGCGAGACGGACAAGAAACTTCCCGTAGCGTTCTGGATTTTCGGCGGCGGTCTACGCGAAGGCTGGGGCTCAGAGCCTGAGTTTGCCGGTGAGGAATGGGCGGCAAAGGATGTGGTGCTCGTCACCTTCAACTACCGCGTCGGTCCATTCGGCTTCTTCGCTCATCCTGAGATTTCGGCCGAGGATCCTGAGCACGCTACCGGCAACTGGGGTACCCTGGACCAGATTGCTGCCCTCAAGTGGGTCAGGAACAACATCGCTCAGTTCGGCGGCGACCCTGACAATGTGATGATTTTCGGCCAGAGCGCCGGCTCTCGCAGCGTCAAGTTCCTTTCCGCCTCTCCTCTTGCCCGCGGCCTGTTCAACAAGGCGGTGGTGATGAGCGGCGGCGGCCTTGTCGATCCGCGCAAGCCTGCGCCCGTACAGGCGCCTGCCGGCCCTCCTGCCCAGAGCCACCTTACTCTCGCCCAGGCTGAGAGCAGCATCAAGGAGGTGATGGACTGGGCAAAGCTCACTGACCTTAAAAAGATGAGGGCCGCCTCGACCGAGACCATCTACGCCCTCGGCGACATCTACACAAGAGTGACCGGCAAGCGTAGCGCCCTGACAGCGATGCCTATAGCCCCGTACCTCGACAATTATGTCCTCCCGATCAGTTTCGACCAGGCCTGCATCAGCGGACAGCTTGCCGATGTGCCGTATCTTATGGGCTTTACCCTCAATGACGGAGGCAATATGGCGCCTCAGATTGCCGATTTCTGCCTTAACCGCGAGGAGCTTGGCGGCAAGGTTTATGCCTACCAGTTCGCCCGCCCGCTGCCAGATGACGGTTCGCACCCGGAAGTGAGCTCGCGCCTTAAGGGAGCCTTTCACTCTTCTGACCTGTGGTATGTCTTCAAGTCTCTGAAGAACTGCTGGAGGCCTTGGACCCAGGGAGACTGGGATTTGTCCGAAAAGATGCTTACCTACTGGTCAAATTTCGCCAAGTATGCCGATCCTAACGGCCCTCAGGGAGGGGAGTGGCAGCCTTATACCAAGGATAATCCACGCTTTATGGTATTCAAGCTCGACGAAAACGATGTTGAGGCTTCTGAGACCGTACCGGGAGCGGATTTGATCAGAAAATAGTATTTTTGCAGAATGAAAAATGAAACAGTGAAATTCATAGGCGTTGACGACAGGGAGATTGACCTGTTCGAAAGCCAATATCTCGTCCCTGATGGGATGTGTTACAACAGCTATCTTGTCCTTGGCGAGAAGATAGCGGTGATGGATTCCGTAGATGCCCGAAAGACAGGGGAGTGGATGGAGAAACTTTCCGCCGCTCTTGACGGACGCAAGCCTGACTATATCGTTGTCCAGCATATGGAGCCCGACCACAGCGGCTCCATTGCCGCTTTCCTGAATGAATACCCCGAGACTGTCGTGGTCTGCTCGGCACAGGCGTCAAAGATAATGGGACAGTTCAACGAAGGCCTCAGCCCCAAGTTCCTTCTTGTCAAGGAAGGGGACAGGCTGGATTTGGGAAAGGGCGTGGTCCTGGAGTTCATCGCCGCGCCTATGGTTCACTGGCCGGAGGTGATGATGACCTATCTGCCTTGCGAAAAGACCCTTTTCAGCGCGGACGGATTCGGCAAGTTCGGCGTATATGATGCCGATCCGGACGACTGGGCCTGCGAGGCACGCCGCTACTACTTCAACATCTGCGGCAAGTACGGTGCCCAGGTTGCCGCTGTCCTCAAGAAAGCAGCCGGCCTCGAAATTGAGACTATCTGCCCTCTGCACGGCCCTGTGCTCGAAGGCGAGGGGCTTGCGGAGGCGCTGCGTCTCTACACTATCTGGAGCGCTTACGACGTCGAGACTCCGGGCGGAGTGCTCGTGGCCTACGCTTCAATTCACGGCAACACCGCCGCTGCCGCCGCGCGCATCGCTGAGATTCTCAAGGAAAAGGGTGCCGCAAAGGTGGCTCTTGCAGACCTGAGCCGCGACGATATGGCCGAGACCATTGAGGATGCCTTCAGAATGGGCTCTATGGTGCTCGCCTGCGCCACTTACGACGCCGACATCTTCCCGCCGATGAGGTCTTTCCTCCAGAAGCTCGCAAACAAGGGCTTCCAGCGCCGCAGGGTCGGCCTGATCGAGAACGGCAGCTGGGCTCCGCAAGCAGCCAAGTTTATGCGCGGCCTGCTCGAGGGCATGAAGGATGTTGAAATCGTAGAACCGACAGTAACGCTGCGCAGTAGCCTCAAAACTTCACAAGTTTCTGAACTTGAGGCGCTTGCCGATGCAATTCTGAAATAGTTGAACCTGGGGGTGGCTTAGTTGGAGGCGAAGAATTCTTCTGCCGACAGGAAGGCCATCCCCACTTTTTTTGCACCGCCGTCGGTGTCGGGGCGGTCGCCTACCATCAGCGTCTCTTCCGGGGCACTTCCCAGCAGTTCGCAAGCTTTCCGGAAGACTTCCGGACAAGGTTTCAGGCCTCCAAGTTCAGGAGAAGACCAGACGGCGTCGAACTTCGCCGGGTCGATTCCCAGGGCTTCCATCTTCTCTTTGGCGAAGCCGTAGTCGCTCAGCACGGCCAGCTTGCAGCCTCGGCTGCGCAGTTCCTCAAGAGCAGCTTCCAGACCGGGAACCGGCTTGAAGTGGCGCTTGAGTATGCTTGCCTGGAGAGGCATATATTTTCCCCAGAACCAGTCGGAAACTTCTATCCTCCTGCGCCCTGTTTTTTCGGCGATAAGGTCAAAGAGGGTGTTGTACACCTCCATCTCCCCGTGCGGGTAGAATTTGCCCATTATGGCGCGTCTCGCGGCACGTTCCTGCCTGAGCAGGGAGAGGTTGCGCAGGCTCCCGAAGATGATTTTCTTTTTCAGGCCGTGCGAGTCATAAAGTGTCCCGTCCAGGTCGAATATTATTGTCTTATACTGTTGCATTGCTTTTGAGTGTTCTCAGTGAGGCTTTCAGTGCCTTGCGGCTCCATACCAGCAGGATGGCGAAGCTGATCCTGACCGTGATGAGTATCAGGGCGGAGATGCCCGTGACCGCGAAGACTATGGTGTCTTCGAGCAGTGAGTGGTTCATTATCAAGTGGTAATTGGCCTCGTTGGCTTCCTCGCGAGTGATCTTGCCCTGCTCCTCGAGCTCGAGCATTACCGCCGAACCGTAACTGATGCCGATTACATTGCCCACCAGCCACATATACGCGGCGTTGCGAGGCAGACCGAAGATTTTCATCAGCGGCGAGAGGAAGTCCGAAATCGGCTTCATCAGGTCGTAAGCCTCCAGCAGCCGCTGCAGGACCATAAGGGTGTAGATGATGGCGAAGACCATCGCGGCCATCTTCAGCTGCGAAAGCGCCCAGGTGAGCAGCATCTCGCTCCAGCTGCACTGGGTGTCAACTCCCAGATAGACATAGCTTTGCTGCATCTCGGGAAGCAGCAGATTGAGGAGAGCGGCGCTCAAGAATGCCATCACGATGCGTATCAGTCCCATCTTCCAGAAGGAGGAGCCCGTCTTGCGGTTGACCGCGCACTCCATCGGCAAGGCGTGGCACAGGGCAATCATCAGCGCGATTATGGTCGCTTGACGCAAACTCAACGGCATCGACATCATCGCGGCTATGCCCGCATAGGTGCCCGCGGCGGCGCCGGAAATGAAGGCGAGCGAAGATGCCCCCGGAAGCCCAATATGGACGAAAACTGGGTGGAGAACCTTGGCGAAAAGTTCGAGGACGCCGAAATACTGGAGCAGGGTGACTCCGAGAGAAATTGGAATCATCAACCTCAGCAGCCAGGATGCGCTCTTCCAGGTTGCGGGCAAGGCTTTGCGCAGTGATTGGAGAATCAGTGAACTATGTTGGCCTTTCTGCGTCATAGGTTGCGAAATTAACTATTTTGGTGTTAACTTTGTCCGGAATAATCTGAAAATTCAATGAAAATCCAAGCGAAACTTCTATTTGCGCTGCTCCTCGCAGCCCTTCTTGCAAGTGCCTGCGGCACCGTGGCCTTCACCGGACGCAAGCAGGTCCTCCTGTTCTCCGACAGCGAAATCAGCACCCTCTCGGAGCAGTCTTATAGCGATTTTATGAAGACGGCAACGCCTTCACGCGACACCAAGAATGCTAAGATGGTCGCCGAGGTCGGCGCAAGAATGACAAGCGCACTTGAGTCCTACCTCGCCTCGACCGGCGGCAATGATGCCCTCAAGGGCCTTTCCTGGGAGTTCAAGCTCGTTGATTCCAAAGAGGTCAACGCCTTCTGTATGCCTTCCGGCAAGATAGTCTTCTACGATGGCATTATGCCCCTCGCCAACACTCCCGACTACGTCGCAGTGGTGATGGGCCACGAGATTGCCCACGCCATCGCAAGGCACGGAAACGAGCGTATGAGCCAGCAGCAGGCGCTTAACGCCGTTGGCACCACCGCTTCCCGCATCATCGGCATCAAAAAGGGTGAGACCGCCCAGAATCTCTTCAATCTTGGCTTCAACGTCGGCAGCCAGCTCGGAGTGCTGCTCCCATATTCCCGTCAGCACGAATACGAAGCTGACCGCATAGGCCTTTATATTATGGCGATAGCAGGCTATGATATCAACGCTGCCCCGAAGTTCTGGGAACTGATGTCCGAAGGTTCGAACTCTTCGGACAACGATTTCTTCAGCACCCATCCTTGCGATTCGAAGCGTATCAAGGCACTTCAGGAGGCTTTGGGTGACGCTCAAAAATATATTTCCAAGTAATCTTCATTTCTTGAATGAACACAAACGCCGGTTGTCGAAAACCGGCGTTTTTTTATATCGGTAGAATTGCTAATTTTGTAGTTTTAAAGTACGCTCGCGCGCGACAGGCGCGGTGAGCAAAGCAAGAAGATGTAATGAAAGTATTGATTGTATGCAATAATGCCTACATTTCCGGCAACGGTCTTCATACTGCGATTCACGCCCAGTTGAGAAACTTGAAGCGAGCAGGTGTTGACGTGAGATTGATGGCGACTGAAAATGCTGAAAAGGATGGAGCGCAGCCGGATTTCCCGCTGAAGCATTTCCACGTTCTCCTTTTCGAACCTATAGTTTACGCAAACGGGTTCAGATTTTCCCTTGCTGACAGGCGAAAAATCCGCAAGGCGGTCGAATGGGCCGACGTTGTGCATCTTCTGGAGTGTTTCCCGCTCCAGATGAGGACTTTGAAGATTGCCAAGAAGTTAGGCAAGCCTTGTATCGCAACCCTTCATCTTTTCCCCCAGAACGTAATCACAAATCTTTTTGACGTGGGCGGAGAGCACTTCCTCAACAAGGCCTTGATGTATTTCTGGAAAAAGGGCACTCTGAACGGATGTGACCATATCCACTGCCCGAGCCAGACCGCAGCAGACTTCCTGCGCCGTAGCGGTGTGACCGTACCTATCTCGGTGATTTCCAACGGAATCACCCTTGAAGGAAGGCCGGAACCTGATTTTGATAAACTGCCTTCAGAAGATGGGAAAGGCGTTGTGAACATTCTGACCATAGGCAGAAATGCCAGGGAAAAGGACCAGAAGATCCTGCTCGAGGCAATGAATTTTTCAAAACACGCCGGGCGTATCCAACTCCTCTTTGCAGGAAAGGGCCCGCTCAGAAAGAAACTTGAGCGGCAGGCTAATCAACTTTTTGAGCGGGGCGTTCTCAAGCACAAGGTCATCTTCGGCTTCTATTCCAAGACGGAACTTCCGGAAATCATTCGCAAAGCCTATCTCTATATCCACTGTGCCTGGGTTGAGATTGAGGGTCTCAGCTGCATAGAGGCAATACGTGAAGGCGTGGTGCCGATTATCGCCGAAGGACCATATACTGCCACCTCACAGTTCGCACTCGACGAAAGAAGCCGCTTCCCGGTAAAGGATGCCAAGACCCTCGCCGAGAGGATAGACTGGTGGATAGAGCATCCGCAGGAGCACGCCCGGATGCGTCCGGAGTACGTCAAATCTCTTGAGGCATACGACGAGAGAAAGACGACCGAAGCTATGATAGATCTCTACCAAACCCTTCTGAAATGAGCCTGAAGGGCAAGATCAGTCTTTTGATGCTGTTTTTCTCCCTGGCCGTTTCCGCCGGTTCTCCAGCCGGTATCTTGGAAACGGTCAAGTATCCTTGTTCAACTTCCGAGGGCCCGTCGGAGCGCAAGATGCTCGTTTATCTGCCCGGGGATTATTATGAAACTCAGCGAAACTATCCCGTACTGTATCTCATCCACGGGGCTCGAGGAACGGAAACCGCTTGGGTAAAGAACGGTGACCTGCTCCCAAGTCTGGACAGCCTCGTTGCTGGCGGAAAGGCTGAGGAGATGATAGTCGTGATGCCCAATATGAACCATTATGAAGATGACAAGGATTTTGCGGATTCACGCAACAAGGCCGCTCTGGAGTCTTTTTTCGAGGTGAAGGGAGGAGTAGAAAAGGCCTTTGTAAGTGATGTCGTGGATTTTGTGGATGAACGCTACCGCACTGTACGAGCCAAACGGGGAAGAGCCATTGCCGGCCTTTCTGTTGGTGCCCTGCAATCAATCTGGATATCAGCCCATAATCCTGATACATTCGATTATGTCGGCCTGTTTTCCCCACTGAGCCGGCCGTTTTTCTGCTCAGGCAGGGATTCTGACTTCTACAGGGGGCTTCCAAGACTTCACAAGGCCCAGTTTGCCGACCCTCCGGCTCTCTACTGGATAATGATAGGCAGGTGGGATATCTTCCGCAACCATATGGAGGATTATGCGTCTTATCTTGATGAGCGGTCCTATCCTTATGAGCTGCTCTTGACCGGAGGCGGACACGGTTGGCGGAATTGGAAGCCGTACTGCATACTGTTTATGGAAAGACTCTGGAAATAATTATATTTGCAATAACATTAATCCTAACATATTATGCCACAGAATTGTCTTTATTGCCAGAACAAGGCCAAGCTTGACGAACTGATGATCAAGATTGCCGACCTCGAAGTATCTACCGTATATCTCTTCAAGGAACAGACCCATCCGGGCCGCTGCGTGGTAGCATACAAGGATCACGTGAACCAGCAGCACGACATCCCGCAGGAAGAGTGGGTGAAGTTTATGCTTGACACCAGAAGGGTAGCCGAGGCTATTGACAAGGCTTTCCATCCGGCCAAAATCAATTACGGAGCATACTCTGATACCCTCAAGCACGCACACTGGCATCTTTGCCCGAAGTATGAAGGAGGTCCCGAGTGGGGCGGCACTTTCGAAATGAATCCGGGCAAGACTTATCTTAGCGACGCCGAATATAAGGATATCATAGAAAAGATTCGCGCGCAGCTTTAGGGCTGAGCGCGATGGCTTTATTTCCGTCTTTTTTCCATTATTGCCGCGGCAAGTCCGCCGTAGATGATTTGTACCGGTCCTCCCGGTGCAGGTTGCCATAGTTTTACCATATCGCTCAGCTCGTTGGGAAAGGCATACAGGGCCTGTCCCTTGCCCCAGTCCATCTCTGCGGGGCGAAACTTCAGCTGGTTGTTGATATAGACGCTGCCCGGCTTGCTGCAGTTCATATCTGAGGCATCGAAATAGAAATACGGCAGCCCGTACTCTGAGGCACAGACGGATATTCTGACATTGTTTTCAGGAGTCTGGCTGCCAAGAACCGCCTTGACTGCGCAGTCGATGTCGGCGGCAAGCTTTGCAACTGGCGTTTCCGTGTCGAAATCAACTCCTGCAGGGGTCGCCTGAGAGAAGTTGCCGAAGAATTTGCCGTCGATGCCCGGGAAGTGGCCGCGCAGGTCGGCGGTGAAGATGAGCTTGAAGCTCTTGATGCCCGGCAACCTTGAGTAGAGCTTCTTTGCCGCTATGGCGCAAAGCACGGCATTGGTGCCGGCGCCACTCCTGGCCCTGAGGTTCTGAATCCGCTCCTGCGGTACCTCAATGCAGTAGGTTTTCTTTATTGCGCCGCTCTTGACCATATTCCAGAGCATCTTGAAGAGCTTTTTGGCTCCGATGATCTGCCAGCCGGCCTGCTGTGCGCGCGCCGTAGCCTCTTCTTTGCTGAAGGCGGTAGGGGATGGCAGGGGAGATTGGTCAACGCGCAGCGCTGTGATGCTGCCACCCTTGCAGAGCTCCGCCCATTGGCCGACGAGGCTGTAGAAGCTGTACCCATCCATACAGGCGTGAGCGCCGCTGACTATGAGCAGCTCGCCATCGGCAAGGTGCACGAGGCTGGCGCTGAAGGGGCAGACGCTGCCTTTGAGGAAGCCCTTGAGGTCATATGCGGGCGCGAGCGACCATACGGCAGAGGCCTTCCTCGATCCTTGTGTGTCGGAGTCAATCAGGCTGCCGACAGTGACGTCTGGGCGGGAGTATTCGCTGAATATGCCTTGAGGCAGTTGCGTGGGTGCGTTGGTTTCGTAGAGGATTGCGTTCTCCGCCTGGCTGTAGCGCCCCAGAAGGAAGGGATAATTGCTGAGCAGCTCGCAGAGAGAATCGCCCATAGACTTGAAGTCCGGAAGTTGATGGAACAGCCAGGCTCCTTTTATGTTCATCTTGAGACAGAATTTGTCAAAAGAGGAAAGATTCCATTTTTCAATCATTTGGACCTGCTGATTTCGAAGAAAAACTCTGTGCCGTCAGGTTCTTCGGAAGTGAACGAGACCTTGCCCTTGAGGTAGCTCTCTCCGATAAGTTTCATACTGTAAGTGCCAAGGCCGTGGCCCATGCCCTTGGTCGTATTGCCGGAGATGAAGACCTTGCTCTTGATTTCGTCCGACATTACGGCCGGGTTGTGAACCGAGAAGATGATGCTCTTTTCGGTGGAGCCCGCATTGACGCTGACGGTCTGGCCGGCAGAGCTTGCCTCACAGGCGTTCTTTACCATATTCAGGATGACACGGTTTACAAGAGCCTTGTCGGAGGTTATCTCTTCGTCGGCGAGACTGCTGTTGAAGACCATATTGACCCCGAACAGGTTCTTCTCAACCTTCGAGATGTAGTCCTTGGCGAAATTTATGACCTCGACGGCCTTGAAGGTGCTTTGCTCAAGCTTGAGGATACCGTTGTTGGCATAGATGATATCGCGCTGAGCGTAAATCTCATCCATCAGTTCAGTCGAGATGCCTCTTATCAGGTCGATGCTGTCTTCAGGCCTTTCTGTGTCGATGCAGTCGAGGATGGTGTTGAGCGTGCCTGAAAGGTTGAGCAGGTCGTGGAAGAATACCCTCTGAAGCATAAGGTGCTGCTTCTGGTCTGTGATATCTTCTATCAGGACTATTGCATAGGGCTGGCCTTCGATGGAAATAGGTGTGGCTGTCGTCAAAAGATCAAGTTCCTGACCGGTCGCAAGCATAAGCGAGGCCTTGCCGCTCGTCCTTTCATTAGTCTCGAAACAGCTTTCCACAAGAGAACGGAGATTGCAGTTGCGGCAGTGCTTGTGGCATCCACATCCGCCCTCTTTTGCTGAGGCGACGGCATTGCTGCACTTCAGGAAATCTCCAGGACATTGCAAGTTGTTTTCTCCAAGATAGTCATAGTTCAGGTAATGAATGCGGAGCTCCGGGTCTACAATGAAGAAACAAGTTCTTATTCCCTTGAATACATGATTATTGTTTATGAGATTGAATACACCGATTCTATCCAACATAGTAAGCTTGAATTAAAATAAACTCAAAGGTAAACATTTTTTTTGTTTCCCCTTGGGCTTTCTGCAGAGTTTGGAAAAATAAAGAAGCCGACTGGGCAGCCGGCTTCTTTATTGAATTTGTTTGTCTGGAAAGACTATGGATTCTTGAATCCGTAACCATTCTTGATACCTGTGGTAGAAACAACGGTGGTCTCCATAGGGATGAGATAGATAGGAGCCTTCTTTGCAGCGAAGTCTTCATCTGTGTAGCCGCCCATGAACTTGGTGCTCCACTCTGCCTCCTGGTTCTGGTCAGGAGCGGTCTTGCCAGCAGGGATGTACATTCCGACAGCCCAAGGAGTCTTCTTGTAACCCTCTGCCTCGAGAGCTGCAGCCTCAGCTGATGCAGGATCGATGTACCTGAACAGACCCTTGATGGCGAGGTTGGTGGTAGTCTCGGAAGGAACTGGTTTTACAGCGTTGCCACGGGTGTTGATCTGGTATTCCTTTGCAGCCTGCCAGTTATCGTGCTGGCCTCTCCAACCCGGATAAAGAACAGGATCGTTCTCCTTGCCGGCAGGAGTCTGGGTGGTCAGACGGTAGCCATATTCCTTCTTGGCGTCAACCTGCTTGGTCCATACGTATGCAGGGAGCTGGTTTCCGTTGTCGAACTGAACATAACCGTTTGCCTTGAGCTCTGCCATATGGTCGGTGAGCTGCTTGCGGAAGCTGAAAGCAACCTCAGGAAGCATACCGGTGCGGATGAGGTCCCAACGGCGGATATTCTCGCCCTGGAACTCGAGCTTGCGCTCCTCGATGATTGCTGACACGAGGTCGCCGCCAACCTTTGCGAGAAGTTCGTTGTACTTCTGATCCCTTACAGCTGCAGGGAAGGCGCGGTCGTGAACCTTGCGAAGCTCAGTGACAGCCTTTGAGGCCTGGCCGGTGCGGGCATAAGCCTCAGCGAGCATAAGGATGATGTCAGCCTGACGCATATAGATGTAGCTGATACCGGAGTAGAGCTGACGAAGGTCAGGAGTTTCTACGCGGTTGAGGTCGTACTTGTTCAGACCGATACCGATGGTAAGACGGTTGGTGAGGTTGAAGTTGTAGAGCTGCTCCACACCCAGTCCGGTTGAACCGGTAACGCTCATCGAAACATCGCGACGCATATCCTGAGGATCGTACTCACCGTAGTAAACCTCCGGATAAGAGCAAATCTGTGCATTGGCCTTTGGCGGGAGGCCTGGGCTTGAACCGCCGGAACCACGACCGAAGTTGTAAGCGATACGGCTGCCGCCGGTATCCTTCATAGTGATTTCGTAGATGGTCTCGGTAGCCTTCCTTGCCTCGGTTACCTGCTGGAAGTAGTACTGGAACGGGTTGCCGTAGGTCCTTTTCTGTGAGTCAGAACGAGGGTCAACGGTGGTAAGGCTAGCCTCACCTGCCTGGTTTACAGCTTTCTCAAGATAAGGGATAGCCTCTTCGTAGAACTTCTTCCAGTCGCTTCTGCGATTGTAAACAGCATTCTTCTCAGCGTCGGTGCCCCATACTTCGTAAGAGATCTTGTTGCCGTCCTTGTCGGTGTAGAAATCGTCACCGAGGTCAGTGCGGCGGGTCTGGTAACCGGCGGTCTGGAAGCACATACGCGCAATCATTCCGTCAACGAAGTTGCGGGTAACGCGGTCTGACTGGTGATTGTTCTGGCCGAGAGTGTAGAGGTAACCCTCAACCCTCTTGAGGTTCTCGATTTCCATCTCCATAATGGCGTCACGGTTGGTGAGCTCGTTGATGACCTGACGCGGCTTGGTGACGTAGATCACGTCTCCGTAGTAGCGGGTCATATCGAAGTAAACCATTGCCCTGATACCGTAGGCCTGGCCGAGAAGGTCAGAAAGGTCGTTTGGAGCGGTCTTTACGATATCTTCGAAGTTAGGGAGCGCCTCGATGTTCTCGATAACGGAGTTGCACTTGAAGATACAAGAGTAGAAGCGGTCCCAATTACCCTTCTGGAAGTCTATGTTGAAATGGGCCTCATCATAAGGCTCAAGGTAGAGCTGAGCACCTCCGACAAGGTCGGTGATGTTACCAACGGAGCAACGCTCGATGTCGGAGCCGATGTTGGTAAAGTTCGGTACATAACCGTTGTTCACCTCGTTGATGAGCTGGTTGTATGCACCGAGGATGGCAGGCTCTGCTGTTTCGATGCCGCTGAATACGAATTCACCGTCAACTACTGAAGGTGAGTTCGTGTCAAGGCTGCAGGATGAAACTGCTGCTACACTGCAAACGGCCGCCAAAAGATAATTATATACTTTTTTCATATTTATTCTTTTTAATGAACTATTTACAGAGTAATGTTAAGTCCAATGGTGTAGGTCCTTGCGATAGGGTATGCATTGTTGTCGACACCCGGAGTAGGGAGGGAAGCTCCGCCTGATGAGCGGGTCGAGTTGGTGTTGACCTCAGGGTCAAGACCTGTGTACTTGGTCAGGGTGAAGATGTTTGATGCGGTGAAGTAAGCCCTCACGTTGTTCATACCGATCTTCTTGGCCCAAGACTTTGGCAGGGTGTAACCTACGGTAAGGTTCTTGAGACGCAGGTAAGAAGCATCCTCGAGCCAGCGGTCGTAAAGGAGGCCTACCATTGAGGTAGGAGAGTGCATTGTAGCGTTGGCGTTCATTGCGTCAAGTTCTGCAGGATCGCTTACGAATACAACGTCACCGTCCTCCCAGCGATAAGCTGAGTAAGCGCCGCTGACCATTGAAAGACGGTTTCCTCCGAAGTAGTTGTCCTTGCCGCCGTAGGTCTGCATAAGTGAGTAGTAGTTGAGCAACTTGCCGCCGATCACGTAGTTGAAGTTGGCTGAGAAGTCGAGGTTCTTCCAGCGGCCTGAGAGGTTCAGGGAGCCGTTTGAACGAGGAGTCATCTCGCCGATTACGATGGTATCGTCTGCGGTAATCTTGCCGTCACCATTCTGGTCCTTGACCTTTGCGGCACCAGGGAATGCGTTCTGGCCGGAAGGGAGGTTGAAGTTGCTGAAGTATGAGTCGGCTGACCAGTCAGGAATGCCGTCCTTGAGGGTGTAGGTGCCGGTAGAGGCGTCGTAATTGAAGTCTCCGGTGGTGTACCATCCGTCATACTCATAACCCATAACGGTACCGATAGCGTAGCCCTCCTTGAGGATGTACTCACCTTCTGAAGGACGGTGCTCGGAGTTAACCCACTGACCGTAGCGGTTTGAGGTAACGCTGTCAGAGAGTTTCTCGATGCGGTTTACGTTGTAGTTGTAGATGAGGTTTGCGCTGAGAGTGAAGTCTGCGGTGCGGACGAGGTCAGCTCCGATAGAGAATTCAAGACCCTTGTTGGAAACGACACCCATATTCTGGTACTGATAGGTGTAACCGCTTGCAGAGTTTACACTGACAGGCATAAGAAGGTCGTTGGTGGTTGACCAGTAGCCTTCGATGGTACCGTAGATTCTCTCATCGAGGAAGCCGTAGTCGATACCCAGGTTGCGAGAAATGGTGCTCTCCCACTTGAGGTCAGGGTTCTGCATCATAGAACCTGGAGCGTAAGCATAGCCGTAGCCGCTCTGGGTGTCGTTGCGGTCACCTGAGATGGTGTAGTTGGTAGCTGAGGTGCTCAGTGACCAGGTCTCCTTCCAGAGGCTTGAGCTGATGGCGTCGGAACCGGTCACACCGTAAGAGAGGCGAAGCTTGAGGTTTGAGAGCCAACCCTTTGCGCCCTGCATAAAGTCCTCATCGATTGCACGCCAGGCGAATGCACCTGCCGGGAAGAAACCCCAACGGTTGTTGGCTGCGAACTTGCTGGATCCGTCGGCACGCATCGTAAAGGTGAAGAGGTACTTGTCCATAAGGCCATAGTTCGCGCGGGCGAAGAATGACATAGACTTGGTAGGCATATTCACATACTGGGTGTATGCGTTGTTCTTGGTACCCTGTGAGAGCATTGCGAGAGTTCTTTCCCTGTCGAAGTGTGAAGGGAAGTTCTCTGCATAGTATCTCTGCCACTCGCTGCTGGTCTGGATCCACTCGCTACCGAGCATCAAGTCAGCCCTGTGGTTTTCGTTCTTGATAGGGAGCTCGTAAGAGATGGTGTTGGTCCAGTGGAGGTCGTCGCTTTCAGCCTTGCGCAGGGAAGCGGAGTTGGTGGTGGTGCCGTAGCCGGCAACATAGCCTTCGTCCTTCCTGAAGTTCTTTGAGTAACCGAGCTCAGAGCGGAGCTTAAGGCCCTGGATAGGAGTCCAGTTGATAGCTGCGATGCCGCGGAAGTTGTTGATGTAACCGTTGTTCTGCTCGTTCCAGGTCAGCTCGACAGGATCTGAAGTCTCATTGAGGTATCCTTCATAACCGGCGCCGAAACCGCCGATTACGGTGTCGTCACCGAGAGGCTTGGCGATAGGTCTGTAGCGGAATGCTGAAGCAAGACGAGGGTTGGAACGGTTGTTTGCGTGGGTGTAGTTCACGTTCAACTCGACATCGAGATTGTCGGTAAGTTTCTCGATGGTCTTGAGTGAAGTGTTGAATCTCTTGTAGTAAGAGTTGATGACGGTACCGTCGTCATTGATGAAGTTGATAGAGAAGATGGTCTTGTTCTTCTTGGTACCGTTGCTGACGGTAAGGTTGTGGCTGTGTGAGATGCCGGTCTTGTAAAGGTCAGACTGCCAGTTGTGGGTCTTGACGTTTGCATAGTCGGCATAGTGGTCGCCATAAGCCTTGCCGATACCGAAGTATGCCCTTACCTGGTTTGCCATCTGAGGGTTGTAATCGTTTGCATAACCGATGGTGAACTTCAGGTAATCATAGGTATCCATCACGTCGCGTACATTTGAAGAAGAATCCTTGATCTGTACGAAGCCGTTGTATGTCACCTGGGTCTGGCCTTCGATGGCGTTCTTGGTGGTAACGATCACAACGCCGGAAGCACCGCGTGAACCGTAGATTGCGGTAGCAGCGGCATCCTTGAGGACGTTGATGCTCTTGATCTGGTCTGAAGGGATGTTTGCGAGGCTTCCTACAGGGAATCCGTCAACAATGTAGAGAGGGTCGTTGGTCTGGGTGATTGATTTTGCACCACGTACGCGGATCTGAGGCTCAGCGCCCGGGGTAGCGTCATTCAGGGACACAACTACACCTGCCATCTTGCCCTGAAGGGCTTCGCCGACATTGGCTACAGGGGTCTGGAGGTCCTTTGAACCTACTGCGGCTACAGAACCGGTGAGGTCCTTGACCTTGACGGTACCGTAACCGATGACCACTGTCTCTTCAAGCATAGTGTTGTCTTCTGAGAGAGTGAAATTGTAGACGCTCTGGGCTGAAGTCACGTTTGCCTCCTGGTCAGCGTAGCCGATGCAGGATACAACGATGGTTGATCCCGGGGCGACCGTAAGGGTGAACTCACCGTCGAGGGAGGTGGAAACACCATTGGTGGTTCCCTTTTCCATAACGGTTGCACCGATTACAGGCTGCTTGGACACATCCAGAACAGTACCGGAAATCTTCTGCTGTGCAAAAGCTGATGCACAGAGCGCGAAAAAGCAGAAGGCGAGGGCCAGCTTTTTCGAGAAGGAAATCAAGAATTGATTTTGCATCTGTAAAAGAATTTGGTTAATAATTAGTAGTAATGAACAATGCCTGCCCGTCAGTGCCTGCCGGATTAGGACAAGTACTGACGGAGATAATATTGTTGGTTATTTAAATTTTTGCAAAAATAAATGTTATTAGGTGAAGCAAATTTAACATCTTTGTGACATATCTGCAATTCGAAGGGTATTATTTGCTTTGTAAAATCTCAATTTTGGGGAATTTGAGGTATGATTGCCTATTTTCCCTGAACAGGTTTCAGCTCTTCCGGCCGGCTTTTCGTGAATAAGTCCACCGTCGGAGTCGCCTCGGTGAAGAGTCTGCGGATAAGTTGGATGTCGACGCTGTACTGCGGGCGGAACGCGTCTGTGGCCATATATGAAAGTATGGATCTGCGCATCTGGGCGCGCTCAGGATACTCCTCCGAGAGATTCTCTTCGTCAACAGGCAGGGTGGTGACCATAAGCAGTCCCTCTCCGACCCGGGCTTCGATCAACATACCTATCTTGCGGCTGAGGAACCAGGTGTCGATACTCTGGACTATAGGTTGGAAACCGGCTGGGAACTCGCTCAGGAGCATAACCTGATGGCGGTTCACGAGGCTCCACCACTGCAGGTCGCTATAACTGTCGGTAGGGAAGTCCTTCAATGCCGGGTGCATATTCCTTACATAGAGGCCAGTGGTATGCGGCGGGCGCATCTTGAACCAGCTGGTGTTCCAGAATACAGGGGTGAACATCTGGCTGATGCCCTCGCCGTAGCTGATGTTGCCGTCGGCGGTTATCAACACCCTTCCTCCGGCTGCGAGCACTTCTTCCGCCCGCTCATCGAGGGTCTTGCAGATATAGATGTCTGATTTCGGCACAATGGCGTCGTCCTGAGGCGGATATACCCAGAAATTCCAGTGGTTGCTGCTGCTGACCTTCCCCCCGTCTGCTCCGCAAACAGCGGTGAGGCTGACGCGGAGGGTGTATTTGCGCGCCTGATCGGCAGGTAGGCCGCTCCAGAGGACTTCGCCGGCGATGAAGGAATTGCCAAGCGGAACATCACCTCCCTTCAGCAGGGTGCCGCGTGCGTAGAGGCGTCCGAGTTCATCGCAGATGTTGTAGCTTATGCTGGCATCCCGCAAGTCCGCCTTGGCGAATTGCGCAATCTGGATTTCTGCCCTGAAGGCTTCGTTGGCATTGTAGGTGAATTTCGGGATTTTCGCGAGCAGGGTGACAGGGGAGCAGAACTCCCTGAACTCTTCGGCGCTGATGTACTCCTTCGGGTCGAAGAAGACATCGGTCAAGCCAACTATTGCCGAGCCCTGGCCGCTGTAGTCGTTGAGCGCAAGCAGCTGGAAGCCGTCATAGCCGGGAGTTCGCAGGGTCTTTTCCAGCTCGTACTTGTAGCAGAGGGCCTGGAGCTTGCCGGAAGAGTGGTAGAAACGCTGCGAGAGATCGCCCATATCGTTCTGCTCCAGGATGTCACGGAAGAGCTCGAAGTTGCGGGCCTTGCTGACGCCTGTGTACTTGTCGGTCTCGTCGAGATTCGGGAAGGCGCACCATTGGCCGGTTTCGTGCGAGACGAAAGGCTGGCGAACGGTGTCTATTATGGCGCAGAAGTCATCAAGGCTCTGCGGAGCGCTGCTCTTCCACTGGTTGAGGCCCCTGGCGCCGGCCTTCACGTGGAACATACTCTTCGGCTGCCATTGCCAGCCGCCTCCCACCGAGGCTCCGGTATAGACGTGGCGAGGGTCGTGCTCCTTCCACCAGTCCACGAAGTCGCTTACCCAAGGAACCCAGTTGCCGGCAGGCTCATTGCCGCAGGCGAGCATACAGAAGGAGGCGTGATTGCCGTAGGCTTTGTTAAGCCTTTGCGTCTCCTCCATAAGGAAGCTGTCGATACTCATTCCGTTGCCGAGTCTGACGTTAAAGTTAGGCCAGCTCGGGCCCTCGGGTTGCAGGTAGAAGCCTACCAGATCCGCTGCCTCGAAGGCTGCCTTCGGAGGGCACCAGGAGTGGAATCTCATATGGTTGAGACCGTAGCTGCGGCAGATTCGGAATATTCTTTCCCAGGCCTGCGTATCCATTGGAGGATAGCCGGTCTGAGGGAACAGGCAGTTTTCGACAGTGCCGCGAAGGAAGGTTTCTCTGCCGTTAACAAGGAATCTGTTCCCGTCCACGACGAACTCCCTCATACCGAAACTGAGCTGCTCAAACTCGGTGCCGTATTTGCTTTCTATTTGAGTTTCAAGCATATAGAGGGCGGGGGAGAACTCGTCCCAGATCTGCATCTGATCGCCCATTTCAAGGATGCCGACTGCCAGGGCGCGGCCGTCTCTGATCTTGAGGCTCAATGTGACAGGCTCGACTACGTGCTTGACCGGGGAGTTGAAGCTGTGTGCGCGCAGCGTCAGGGTGACGGCATCGGCGCTCTTCCTGAGGCTCTTCAGCTCCACTTCAACCCGGGCGCTGCGCTTGTGGATGTCGGGGTAAACCCTGATGTCATCGGCCCAGATGGCCGCGGTGCTCACTAGCTCTATGCGTCCCACGATGCCATTCCAGTTGCCTTGGGTCTGGTCGGATACGCTGTGGGAGTTGTCCCCGACGGCCACTCTGTCCGTGCGGTTGTCAACTTTGATGCTGAGGGTATTGCTGCCGCTGTGAACAAGGCGGGTGATGTCATATTCGTGTGCGACGCAGAGGCTGCTGTCTCTGCCTGCAAACTTACCGTTTACCCACAGGTCAGTGTGGATGTGGGGGCGCTCCATCCTGAGTAAGATGCGGCGTCCCTTCCATTCCTTGGGAATGCTCACCTCGCGGCTGTACCAGGCTGGACCGACATAATGACGGTCAGGTGCAAGGAAGAACGGGGGCTTGAAGTTGTCCTTGGTGCGGTACTTGGCCATCGACGGGTTGTAGAAGAAACTGCTGTCATACACGGACCCGGTCCAGACGGTGTGTTCGTCGGGGATGTTGCCCTTGAGTCTCTGGGGCATGCTGCCCGGAAGCAGGATGGTCTCGCGGGAGTCCGCATCCATTTGGTCGCCGGTGTTGAATTGCCAGTGGCCGTCGAGGCGGATGGTATTTGCGGGAGTTTTGTCACTTCCCGACGCTGCGGTGGCCGCCGGGCTGGTTGTGAACAGAACTGCGGCAATCAGGACAATGCCGTAAGCGTTTGATTTCATATTGTTGCAGTATTTTTCTTTTGTTGTTATGTGGTTCGTTCCCGAAGGTAGCAAACTATTCACAATAATCAAAGAATCCCCGCCGCCGTCGCTGTCGCTGTCGTTGGGGGCGTCGTTGTCGTCGGGTTCTAGCAAACATCGAGGTGCAGATGTCGGGTTGTGGTGCCGGCCCCGGCGGTCCTCCCA
>JAEDLO010000070.1 GCA_016295245.1 Bacteroidales bacterium
TCACCCTCGACCCTCTCTTCCACGCCGGCTGCTACTACGTCCAGGACTCCACAGCGATGTTCGTGGGCAAGGTATTCCGCGACTGCCTCAGCCGGGTGTTGGCGGAAAACGGCGGTGAGCCCGTGTGCGTGCTTGACCTCTGCGCCGCGCCGGGCGGCAAGACGACCGACCTTGCGGCATCCCTGCGCGAGGCCCTCGGCGAGCGCTTCATCCTCGTGAGCAACGAAGTGATGAAGGCCCGCAGCCAGGTACTCCTGGACAATGTCGCCCTCTGGGGCGATCCCAACGTGGTGGTGACCTCCGTCGATCCGGCGGCCTTCAAGAGCCTTCAAGGCTACTTCGACATCATAGTCGCCGACGTGCCCTGCAGCGGCGAGGGAATGTTCCGCAAGGACCCCAAGGCCCGCGAGCAGTTCAGCCAGGCTGTGGTAGAGCTATGCGCGGCGCGCCAGAAACGCATCCTCGCCGATGTCTGGCCAGCCCTGCGGGCAGGAGGCTACCTGGTGTATTCGACCTGCACCTACCAGGATGCCGAGAACGACGCGAACCTGCTCTGGGCCTGCACTGAGCTGGGTGGGGAAGCGCTGCCCGCAGACGGGAGCTTCGCCTCCCACGGAGTGGAGACTACCCGCGCCGGCAACCTGCTCAGGGTCGGGAAGGTGCCGGGAGAAGGCCAGTGGGCCGGAGCGCTCCGCAAGGACGGCTCCTCTGTCGCCTCCCTTCGCACGATCTCCCAGCTCGAAATCCTGCGCCCGCTTCGCAGCGGCATCCGCAAAGGCGAGATGAAGGGTAGGGACTTCGTTCCCGACTCCGACTACGCACTCAGCCTGGACTTCGACCGGACGGAATACAATTGCGTCGAGGTTGACCTCCAGACCGCCCTCCACTTCCTCCACCGGGACGCCCTCAGGCTGCCCGACGCCCCTCCGGGCTACAATGTAATCTGCTATCAGGGACACCCCCTGGGCTTCGTCAAGAACATCGGCAGCCGCTGCAACAACCTTCTTCCGAAGTCGCGCCGCATATTGATGAATATATGAATAAGAAACTCTTTATAGCAATCCTGTTCGCCGTTCTGGGCGCAACTGTCTCAGCCCAGACCACCCAAGAACAGTTCAAGAGCCGTTACGAGCGCCAGAGCAAGGCTGTGGGCGCAGACGGCGTAGGCGTTGAGACTATCATCGACAAGTGGGAGGAAGCTTTCCCGGACGACCCCGAGATGTTCGCCGCCCGCTTCTACTACAACTTCAGCAAATCCCAGAGGACGGAACTCGTGCCTATGGCCTGCCAGAAATACCTCGGCCAGGCCCCGTCAGTGACCCTCAAGGACGCTGACGGAAACGACGTCAACTACTTCGAGGACATCATCTTCGACGATGACCTCTTCGCTGCCGCGATGACCGCCATCGACAACGCCGTCAAAATCAGCCCCAACGAACTCAGGTACAGGTATATGCGCATCACGGCCCTGAGCGCCTACGAAAAGGCCAGCCCCGATATGGCCTACCGCCAGCTCGTCGAGCTCATCGACCTGGAGACCTCCGCCCACCCGGCCTGGACCCTCGACGGCAAGCCTCTCGAAGAGACGACCTTCCAGGACGGCATCGCCGAATACTGCTACCACTTCTTCAAGATCGGCAGCGACAACGGCTACGAATACTTCTTCCAGATAGCCAAGAAGATGAACAAGCTCTATCCGAAGAACACCGTCTTCATCAACGACATCGGCTCCTACTACCAGGTTGTGAAGAAAAACTACAAACAGGCTGAAAAGTACTACGCCAAGACTCTCAAGATCTCGCCTGACGACTATGCCGCCCGGACGAATATGAGGATTATCGAATCCTTAAAGTCTCGCTCGGCTCGACCTTCGAAATAAACAGGCAAGGGAGCAGAAGCAGAATCATAATAATCAGAAAAGCGCTGACGTCGGTGAGAAGAATCTTGCCGGCGTCAATGCTTATCGGCACATAGCTCACGAAATAATTTGCCGGGTTGAGGCGGACAAGATGCGTCCACTTCTGGACAAGCCCCAGACCCAGGGCTATACCGTTGCCTATGAGCAGGCCCTTGAGGGCTATTCTCGCCCCCACACGCAGGAACACCGAGGCGATGGCCCTCTCGCACATCCCCAGAGCCTTGAGCAGGCCTATGGTGCTAGTGCTCCTGAAAAGCAGAATCAGCAGTCCCGAAATCATATTGAAGCCCGCCACCAGGGTCATCAGGACCAGTATGGCAAGCACATTGAAATCAATCAGGTCCAGCCAGTCGAAAATCCTGCCGTAAGTGTCGCTCGCTGCGGCGGCAAGCAGCACATCTTCGTCCTCGCGGGCATTCTGGGCGCATAGGGTGGCAATCTCCGCCGCCATCCGCCTCATCCCTTCGGCGTTGCGATACCGTTGCGAAAGCCTCAGTTCGAAGGCCGTGGCCGTGGTTGGCCCATAGCCCATCAGCCTGCGCAGGTCCTCCGCCTCGGCGAAGACCAGCTCGCGCGATGCAGTCTGCACGGGGCTGTCATAAAGGCCCTCCACTCCGAAGCGGCGAGCCCTGACCTTGCCGGAATAGAAATAACCCAAGAAAGAATCCCCTTCCGTCAGCCCCAGCTTTGTCGCCAGTCCGGAAGGAACTATGGCCTTCAGGCTGCCCGGACCCGAGTCCGCATAGGCCTTGAAGACCGCTCCGCCCAGTTCCCCGCCCTTGATGACGATGCCCGGGCAATAAATAACCGGCCTGAGGCTCTCCACACCTTCCAGTTCAAGGATGTCGTCCAGATAGGACAACTCAGTGGAGACCGTTCCCTCGGGTCCGCTCAGGACCACTTCGCCGGCCATCCGGCCTATGCCCTCGCGTATGGTTTCCCTGAACCCGTCGGAGATGCTCACGGCCAGTATAATCACAAGGAAAGAGATGGCTATCGTCAAGACAGCCATCCTCCCCTTGAAACGGAGTCTCGAGGCTATAAGGCCCCCGACTCTCATTACCAGATGATAACCCTCTCGCTCTCAGGCCTCCACATAGGGTCGCCCTCGCTGATGCCGAAGGCGTCGAAGAAGGTCTGGAAGTTGCGCAGGGTAGCGTTTACGCGGTTCTCGCCCAGCGAGTGGACATCGAGCTTGGTGAGCCTTGCCTTCTCCTCGTCGGTGATGTTCTGCGCCCATACGGAGGCATAGCCGAGGAAGAAACGCTGGTCGGCGGTGAAGCCGTCAATCGGCTCAGGCTCCTTGCCGCCGAGGGAATTGCGGAATGCGGTGTAGGCCACGCTCACGCCACCCTGGTCGGCGATGTTCTCGCCCAGCGACAGGGCGCCGTTGGCGTGCACGCCCGGCAGCACCTCGATTTCGTCATACTGCTTGCTGAGCACGTCGGCCTTGGCCTTGAAGGCCTGGTCGTCCGCGTCATTCCACCAGCTGTTCATATTGCCCTCCTTGTCGAAGAGCCTGCCCTGGTCGTCGAAGCCGTGGGTCATCTCGTGGCCGATCACCACGCCGATGGCGCCATAGTTGACTGCGTCGTCAGCGTCGGCGTTGAAGAACGGCGGCTGGAGTATGGCTGCAGGGAAGCAGATTTCGTTGGTGGTAGGGTTGTAATAGGCATTGACGGTCTGAGGGGTCATATGCCATTCGCTAGGATCGGTCGGCTTGCCGAGCTTGTCGAGATTCTCGGCTGTCCTCCAGCTCCTTGAAGCGACGATATTGTCGAAATAGCTGGCCTGAGGGTCAATCTCCAGGCTGCTGTAGTCCTTCCACTTGTCAGGATAGCCAATCTTTACGGTGAAGCCTGCGAGCTTCTCCCTGGCATAGCTCTTGGTCTGGTCGGACATCCACTCCAGGGCGTCGATATGCTCGCCCAGGGAGGTCTGGAGGTCCTTGACTATCTTGGTCATCTTGACCTTCGAAGACTCTGGGAAATACTTGGCGACATACATCTTGCCGACAGCCTCGCCGAGGATGCCGTTCGGCACGCTCATAGCCCTCTTCCAGCGTGCTTTCTGCTCGGTCACGCCGCTCATCGCTGTGCTGAAGAAGTCAAATGAAGCCTTGTAGAAATCGTCAGAGAGGAAACCGGCCGCGCCGGTGATGAACTGGCCTGCGACATAGTCCTTGACCTGCTCGAGGTCGGTCTTTGCGTAAAGAGCGTCAAAGCCCTGGAAGAACGAAGGCTGCTGGACGATAATCTTCTCCTGGGCAGGGATGCCGCTCTCTTCGAAGAAGGTCTCAAAGCCGAAGGCCGGGTAGCTGGCGTCCACCTGGGCGCTGCTCATAGGGTTGTACTGGCGGGTGTAGTCGCGGTTCTCGACGCTGGTCCAGGAGAAGCCTGCGAGGGCCTTCTCGATGGCCACTACATTAGCTGCGCGCTGCTCCGGCTCCGACATTCCGCAGAGGTCGAAGAGCTTCACGAGCATAGCCTTGTAGGACTCGAGCAGACCGGCATTGGCCTCGTCCACATAGTAATCGCGGTCCCCCATACCGAGGCCGCTCTGGGCAAGATAGAGCACCTGGGTGGAGCTGTCCATCAGGTCTGCATCCACGCCAAGGCCGAAGAAGCTGTCGAAGCCCATCTTGAACATCTTTCCAAGCTGGGAGGCCATCTCTTCCTTTGTCTGCACCTTGTAAATCTCGTCAAGGTACTTCTTGAGAGGCAGAGCGCCCTCCTCGTTGAGCCTTGTGGAGTCGAGGCCCTGCTTGTACAGGTCCACGATCTTCTGGTCAGAGCTGCCCTTTGCAGGGGTCATAGTGGCCATCTCAGAGAAGAGACTGTTGAGCCTCTCGACATTCAGCTCCCTGAGGGCGTCAAAGGCGCCGTAGCGCGCATACTCAGCCTTGAGCGGGTTGTTCTTCATCCAACCGCCGTTGGCATACTGGTAGAAATCCTCGCCCGGAGCAACGCTCGTGTCAAGGTTTGCAAGATCGATAGCCGGAACTTTCTCCGTATTGTTCTGGCAGCCTGCCAGCATCATAAACGGAATCATCAGCATTAAATACTTTTTCATTTCTATTATTGAATTTTGATAGTTCATTCAGGACATATCTGGCAGAAGCGCCGATACAGGTCCAGTACCCTGTCAACATAGCTTATGGTCTCCACACCCTTGAAGGTGCCGATTTTGACCACGCCGGTCTCAAGTATGCTCTCGTCTCCCATCCGGGGGATGATGTTGACAATATTTATCCAATACGAGGGGTCAACACCCAGGTGTTTCGCGAGGTTGATGCAATCCCGTATGCGTCCCACGCCCGCGTTGTAGGCCGCAAGGGCATATTTGTAGCGCTCGCTGTTGTTGGCGGCGACGCGCGCATAGCGGTCATAGAGCGCCTTGAGGAGCATTGCTCCCGCCTTGATGTTCTGCTCGGGGTCAAGCGGGTCGGTGATGCCGTAGTTGCGTGCATTGGCCGGCATCAGCTGCATCAGCCCCGCCGCCCCGCGGCTCGACACCGCCTCGATGTGGAAATGCGACTCCTTGTAGATGATTGCCGCCAGCATACGCCAGTCCAGCCCCAGCGAGTCCGCCTCGCGCTTCATTATCGCGTCGTACGGGCTCAGGCTCTTGCGCACCTTGCTCCTGAAAGGGTTGTAGCGCTGCATAAACTCCACCCTGACGCTGTCGCTTTCCGGCGCGCTGTTCCAGGCGCTGATCCACTCGTTGGCGCTGTGGTGGGTGCGGTGGTCGTCGTGCCTTGTGAGCCAGACGGTCACGCTGTCCAGCGGAGTGGACATCAGCAGGCTGTCCGTGCAGAGCTCCTCCCCGAAAGGGACTACTACTATATCCACGGTGCCCGACCTCAGCGAGTCCAGATAGGACACATTGCGGTCGGTCAGGATGATTTCGACGCTCTGCTCGTTGTCGGCTGCGAACTGCTTGACCAGGTGGTAGTTATACCCTATCATCAAGGCCTTTGACGTATCCGCGAGGCTGCGTAGCTCCAGAACGCAGTGGAGATGAGGCTTCTTCGGTCCGAGATCCGGCGCTTCCTCATCCCGTGCAAAAAAAGAGAGGATGAAGGCTGCGAGAATCAGGGCGAGGGTCACCGCAGGTACTATGATTACTGATCTGTCCTTCATAAACTATCGTCCGGCAGGCTGGGTATAGAAAGGCCAATAGATGCCAAGCTTCAAGCCCTGCAAACCGCTCTGGGTCACAAGGTAATGGTCGGCGCTGAAATAATCGCGCTTCTGCATCGGCCAGCCGTTGCCGAAATTCTGGTATTTGATGAATATGCAGGCCCTCTTCCACTGGACGTTCACGAAGAGGTCCAGGTACGGGCCGTTGTTGTAGAGATTCTCGGTCTGGTTGTAGAACACGCCCAGATTAGGGTTCCAGGCAGGGGAGTGCCACTTGGTGTTGTAGAAGCCGTTGGCTCCAATCTGCATCACCATCACGTTGCGCCTCAGCTCGTCCCTCTGGACGACGAACTCTATAAAATAGCGCAGGTTGAGGGCCAGGGCCGGCACCGGCACCACGCTCTGGTTCGAAGAATACTGGAAGAGCACTCTGTTGTCCAGGTGCAGGGGACCGAGCACGAACTCCTTGCGCAGCGAAGCAGAAATCAGGCTCATTGCCTGGCTGTTCTGGCGAATGATGCCCTCGTAGTCGTAATAGATGTTGTTGGCGAGCAGGGTGTAGCCCGCCTTGAGATTGAGTCTCCAGCGCGGGATATCCAGCTCCGCCGAAGCCTCGGTGGTAGAAATCTTCGAGAACTCGTTGTCCCAGCGGAAGTGATTGGCATTCATCCGCTTCTGGTAATAATTCGGCTCCTGGAGGGTGGTCTCGAAATGGGCCTTGAAGGTCAGCGGAGAGGTCCTTGCGCGGCGGAACGGGAATAGCTGGAGCCTTGCGTTTGCCTCGATTCCCAGGTCGCCCGCCTCCGCGCCCAGCAGGGTGAAGCGCGCCTTGGCGTCCCAGTAGAAGTTGTTGCGCAGCTGGCCCTGGGCGCCGCCGTAGATATAGAAGCTGTTCTCGTTGTGGCGCGTCGGTCTGACCGAAGTGCTGTCGAAATAGCTCTTGTTGATGTCGCCCACGCCTATGTCCAGCCTGGAGACTATCGCCTGCGAAGACCAAGGTTGCAGACGCAGGAATATCTTGTTGTCCAACTTGCTGACTCCCAGCGAGTCGTTGGACTTGTTCGGGTCGTGGAAGAACTGGTTTCGATAGAAGGCCCTGCCGTAGTCGTCGCTGATCTGGTCCTTATAGACGCGGCTGTAGTTGGTGAACTCGAAGCTGTGGCCAAGGTAGGCCGTAGTGATGTCGAGGTTGAGGCTGTCCGGATTGTACTTGAAGCTCGTGTCGCGCTTTGCCTTTATCCTGTTGATGAAGTCGAACGGGATTCTCAGCTGATGGTCCAGATAGTAGCTGTTCTTGACCACGCGCGAGCTGGCCGAGGCGAGGTTGACGGCTATCTCGCGGGCATCGAGGGTGGTGTCGCTGACCATCTTGTTGTCCCTCACGCCGCCGTTCTCGTCGCGGTTGATGGCATTGCGGATGTAGCCCGCGTGGGCGCTGTATTTCTTGCCCAGATAGTTGGTCTGGACGGCGAAGGTCTTGTTTGCGGTCTCCTCGTGGGCGAGTATGCCCTTGCCGCCGAAGCGGTCGAAAAGTATGCTGAAGTTCAGCTCGGGGAGTATGTTCTGGGTGGTGAAGATATGCAGGTTGTCCGACTCCTTGAGGTCGCCCGCCAGCAAGGTGCCGAAGTAGGCGAGCTCGGTGTAAGGCGTCTTGGAGTTATACTGCTTTGCGGTGCGCGGCGAGATGCTCCACGCCTCCTGGGCATTGTAGAACTCCACTCCCTCCTCGCTCTTGCGCAGTCTGGCGTCGTAGTACTGGACAGCGGAGCCCGCGACTCCCAACCAGCTGGCATTCACGTCCTTGCGCAGGAAAGGATAGTCATTGAACCAGTAGTTGTAGCTGGTGTCCGGGATGCTGATGTCAAGATTGTGGAAGTCCTGGTCCACCTTCCAGCTGATGATTCTCTTGTACTTCATCGAGTCC
>JAEDLO010000071.1 GCA_016295245.1 Bacteroidales bacterium
CGAGGCTTCGAAACGCCAGCCTCAGCACAAAGTCGCACGATTCATCCTCGAGGAGAGCGAACTTCCAGTTGAGCTTCAGGCCGTTGACCTTTTCGAAGGCGTTGACCAGCTCGAGCACTGACACAGGGCGTCCGGTGCCGACGTTGAAGATTTCGTAGTCCTGCTTCATCTTGCCCTCGAACATCCTTGTGACAGCGCAGACGTGAGCCTTGGCGAGATCGACGATGTCGATGTAATCGCGCTTGCAGGTGCCGTCCTCGGTAGGATAGTCATTGCCGAAGATGGAGAGACACTCGCGCTTGCCGATAGCAGTCTGGGTGATGAACGGCACGAGGTTGTTCGGCACGCCGCGCGGAAGCTCGCCGATAAGCGCGCTCGGATGGGCGCCGATAGGGTTGAAGTAGCGCAGGGCTATGCCCTTGATGCCGTCGTAAGCCTTGATGGAGTCGCGCAGGATGTCCTCGCACATCTTTTTGGTGTTGCCGTATGGCGACTCGGCTTCCTGGCGCGGGCTCCGCTCGGTCACAGGCAGAACCTCCGGCTCGCCGTAAACCGTGCAGGATGAGGAGAAGACCACGTTGCAGCCGCCCTGCTCGCGCGCCTTGTCAAGGATGTTGATAAGGGAGAGAAGGTTGTTGCGGTAGTACATCAGCGGCTTGTCGACCGACTCGCCCACGGCCTTGTGGGCGGCGAAGTGGATGACTGCGTCGATCTTGTAGTCGGCGAAGAGCTTGTCGACAGCCTGCCTGTCGCAGAAATCCATCTTGATGAACGGAAGGGCTCGACCGACGATACGGGTTACGCCCTCGTAGTTGGTCTCGTCGCAGTTGGACATATTGTCGGCGATGACTACGTCATAACCGGCCTGGATGAGTTCCACGGTCACGTGGCTTCCGATAAATCCGGCTCCGCCGGAAACGAGTACGGTCTTCTTCATATCTATATCAAAAAATTGCCATATCTGTAAACATACAAATATGGCAATTTTCTTACAAATCGAGAGCTGTTCCGGCGTAGAAATCCAGCAACTTTGCCTGAAAGACGCTTTCGTAGCGCGCCCGCAGCATTTCGGATTCCGCCTTGAAGCGGGAGTTGCGCGCATCGTTGTAGTCGGTGATGCCCGCGAGGCCGGCCTTGTATTTCTCGGAGGTCAGCTCGAAGCGGCGACGCTCGCTTTCTGCAGTTTTGAGGCTGCTTTCGTACTTGACTTGAGAGCTGAGGGCATTGTAGTAGGCCTGCTGGATCTCCTTATAGAGGGTCTTTTTGCTGTTTTCCTCGTTGAGTGTTTCATTCCTGAGGTTCAGGCGCGCGCCCTTGAGGTTGTTGCGGTTGGCAAGACGGGAGAAAATCGGGATGTTCAGCGACAAGCCGAGGTACTGGCTGAAGTTGTTTTTGAGCTGGTTGCCGAAGGATGTCGCCGCTTGATTGTTGACGGTGTAGAAGTTGGTGCCGATGCCTCCGCTAAACGACAGGGACGGCAGGAATGCGCCCTTGGCCTGGTGGACAGCGATCTTGGAGCGCTCCACGCTCAGGGCGGCGTCGAGAATCTCAGGACGGGTGTCGAGGGCCTGCAGCCATATCTGCTCGGGGTCGCTCAGGAGCGCAGGGGCAAGCGCCGAAGCCTGCGGAAAGACGATGTTGAGCGAGTCGGGGGTCGAGAGCTCCAGCAGCTGGCTCAGGTCCAGGCGCGAGATGCTCAGGTTGCCGCGGGCCTGGGCTACAGAGAGGCTGCTCTGGGCAAGAACCGCCTCCTGCGAGGCGACTTCCGCGAGGCTGGCTTTGCCGCTTTCCATCCTGGCACGCACCGACTCGAGGAGTTCTTTGTCGCAGGCCTCCTGGCTGAGGGCTACCTTGAGAACTTCCTCGTCATAGAGAATCTGGATGTAGGCCTTCGCCACATTGACGCTTAGGTCGTTTTCAGCCTTGCGGAGTTTCTGGGTAGCGGACGAAAGGTCCAGGCTGCTGATCTTGATACCGTCGCTGATCGAGAAGCCCTGGAAAATCGGAATGTCGGCTCCGAGGTTCAGCGATGTCGAGGTCGTGTTGGAGTTGGTATAGGTGTTGTCGGCGCCAAGACCGCGGCCGAAAGAGAGGTTTTCGGAGGCGCTGGCGGCAAGCCCCGGAAGCCTTTTGCCCTTGGCGGTGCTCAAGTCAAGCTCTTTCTGCTCGACATTGAGACGGCTCTGCTTGAGGCTGATATTGTGGTCGATTGCGTATCGGATACAGTCGCCCAGCGTCCAGGCCCTGTCCTGGGCCCCGGCGGAGAAGGCGGCAAGGGCCGCAATAATTACAAGCGCTGTCTTTTTCATAAGATTAGCTGTTTATGATTTTGTTTCCGCGCACTTTGTCGCCGGCCTTCAGACCGGATACGATTTCGATGTTGACTCCGTCGCTCAGGCCGACTTCAACCTCAATCCTCTCCCACTGGTCCTCGCCCTTTTCCAGATAGACAAATGTCTTGTCTTCTTCGAACTCCAGGGCGCTTTCCGGCAGGTAAAGCACTGAAGAAACCTGATCGAGGACTATCTCAGCGTTGGCGCTGTAGCCGGAACGGATGGTTACGGAGCTGTTCTCGCTGATGGCGGCCTTGATCTCGAACTGGTTGGTGCCGTTGTTCTCGACTGCCTTAGGGGAGATGTATTCGAGGGTGGCTCCGTTCCTGTAGTCCGGCAGGGCTCCGATGCGGATTTCCATAGGCATTCCTTCCTGAAGCTTGCCGACTTCGGTCTCATCGATATTGCCGTCGAAGATCAGGTCCGACATATTTGCTACAGTGGCTACGGTCGTACCGTCATTCATTGTATTGGCCTGGATGACAGAGTTTCCGACCTTTACCGGGATGTCGAGAATCAGGCCGCTGATGGTTGACCTGACGAGAGTCGAACTGCCTCCGGCGTTGGATGAGGAGACACCGTCGCGGATAACTTCGAGATTGTCCTTTGAGCCGATATACTCCTCCTTGGCCTGGTTGTAGGCCTGGAGAACCTTTTCATACTCGTCCGCGCTGACCAGCTGCTTGTCGAAAAGGCTCTTCTGGCGATCGAGGTTGATCTTGGCCTGGTCGAGGTTAAGCGAGGCGAGGCGCACGCGCGATTCGGCGGAGCTGAGGGCCTGCATATCAGGGATGACCTTGAGCTTGGCGATCACCTCGCCCTCCTGCACGAGCTGACCCGGCTCCTTGAGGAGTTCGGAGATGATGCCGTTGATCTGGGGCTTGATATTGACCTCGTTGCGCGGCTCTATCTTGCCGGTCACGATGGTCTTGCGGCAGATGTCACCGGTGGTCACTTCCAGAACTTCGTATCTTACTTCCTCAGGCTTTGATTTGATGTAAAGGAACACGAAGGTTCCGATAAAGACCAGCGCTATCAGCGCAAAGACAAGGTACTTGAAAAACTTTTTCATATCGTTTGACTTTTTTGTTTATTCATCTCTCATCGCATCCACAGGTTTGATGCCCATCGCCCGGGATGCCGGGGCGAGGCCGCTCAATACTCCCAGAACCGAGAGCAGCAGAAGGGAAATCAAGGCTGTCCAGAAGTTGATCTGGAAGCTGGTGCCGCTTACCTTTTCGATGATTTCCAGAATCAGGACCGTCAGCACCAGGCCCGAGGTCCCGGCCATCACGGTCAACGAGACGCTTTCCATCATAATCTGTGACAGGATGTCCCGCGGCGTTGCGCCGATGGCCCTGCGGATGCCGATTTCGGTGGTGCGTTCACGCACCGTCACCATCATAATGTTGCTCACGCCGATTGCGCCGGCAAGGATGGTCCCCAGACCGATCAGCCACACCATAAAGTCCACTCCGGTGAAGATATTGTCTATCAGCTTGAACATATCTGCCGCATTGACGCAGTAAAGGGCGGGCTTGTCCTCAGGACTGAAGTGGTGCTCCCGCGCCATCAGGGTTCTGATTTTCTTCTCGACTTGGGTGGCATTGTAGCCGGGCTTGACCGTCATAAGTATGATATCCAGCACTTCTCCCCTGTTGAGCAGCTTTTGGATCACGCTTATTGGAATGACGGCCGAGTTGCGGGAGCTTCCGTTGATGCTGATGTTGGAGGAGGCCATATCCACACCGATGACCTTGAAATAAATCGAGCCTATCCGTATCATCTCGCCGCAAGGATCGCCGCCTTCAGGGAAGAGGCTTTCGTAAATGGTCCTGCCTATGACGCAGACTTTTCTTTCATTGATAACGTCCGCATCATTGATGTAGCGGCCGTACTTAAGCTGCGGGGTCTCGATTTTCGTGTAGCCGCCGGTCACGCCCTTCATCGAGATGGAGGACTGGGAGTGTCCTTCGTAGCTACAATCCTGGCCCCAGGCGGATATCTCGGGAACTATCTCGTCGAGCTCGGGCAGCATTGACTTGAGCCTGTCCACATCCTTGGTGGTGAGGTTCCAATATCTGCCTTTCTTAAAGCCTTCATACGGCATTTCGGTGGTGCCTGAGACCAGTCCAATCATATTGGAGGCAAAGCCATCGAAGTTATTTGCAAGCTGCTCCTTAACGCCTTTGCTGCCGCCCAACATAAAGATGAGCATAAAGATGCCCCAGAATATGCCGAAACCGGTCAGAAGGCTTCTGCTCTTGTTGCGGACAAGCGCGTCCGCAATCTCCCTGTATGTATCGAAATCCAGTCTCATTCTGCTCTGAGTGCTTCTATAGGTCTGACTTTGGCCGCCTTGCGGGCCGGGATGAGGCCGGCTATGGTGCCGGCTATGATGAGCAGGACGGTCGCCTCAAGAGCAACGTCGAGGCCGACGCTGATGTTCTTGAGGAAGGAGATGGTCTCGCCCATCACGTCAAGTGAAGATTGGCCGACCGTCTTGTCGAGGACCTCGCAGGCGAGCATTCCGGCGACCATTCCTATGTAGCCGAACACCGTCGTCACCACTACGCTCTCGCTGATTATCAGGCTCATGATCTTCGAAGGTTTTGCGCCTATGGCCTTGCGGATGCCGAACTCGTGGGTGCGCTCGCGCACCGAGATGAGCATAATGTTGCTCACGCCCACGATGCCGCTCAGCAGAGTAAAGAGGCCAACGATCCAGAGCGCCTTGTTGAGTATCGACATACCGTTGTCCATCTGGATGCTCTGGACAAAGCGGTTCCATACCCAGATGGCGCCGAGGTCGGTCGGGCTGGCGCGGTGACGGCTGTTTACCGCCGCTCGCAGCCTGCTTTCGAAGGCTTCGCCCTCCTCGATGTTCTTGATGCCGTGGAAGGAGAAGGTGATGTCATCAACGTATTCGCCTTTGAGATAAATGGACTTCAGTGTGGTGAAAGGCACATAGCAGTAGCTCTCGTTGTCGGATGCGTCCGCCTTGTAGATGCCCGCGACCTTGAAGATGAAGTTCCCGACCTTCACGTCGCGGCCCACCAGGCTCGATATCGGGGTGGCGCCGTGAACGAGCTGTTCCGCCTTGCTGGAAGGGAGCACTATGATCTTGCGCTTCTGCCTGATGTCGCGGCTGTTGACGAAGCGGCCGTGGAGCAGCCGTATGCCGTCCATCTCAACGCGCTCGGGATAGTCGCCCTGGAGGGTGGTGGAGAAGTATTTGTCCGAGAGAACCACGGAAGCTGAGGCGCTGACGGTTGGACTCACGTCATCAATCACGTCGGCGAAGGCCTCGCCGCGGAGCAGGTCCACATCGCCCGCGTCAAGGCGGATGCGGCGGCCTTCCTTGAGGCCGTCATAAGGCTTTGACGTGCGGTTGCCGCCAATCTGCATCGTATTGACCGACACGTCCTGGGCGTCGCGGAGAAATGCGTTCATCAGACCGTTGCCCGCGCCCAGCAGCACTATCAGCATAAATATGCCCCAGGATACGGCGAAGCCGGTCAGGCAGGTGCGCATCTTGTTGCGTCGGATGTTGCCGGCTATTTCAATGAAGAGGTCTCTCATTTCATTATGGTGTTGGTGCCGAACATTGAGGCGCGGTGCTGGCGGTTGTCTTCGATGCGGCCGATGAGGCCATCCTTTATGTGGATTATTTTGTCGGTGCAGTTGGCCACGCCGCTCTCGTGGGTGACGATGATGATGGTTGCGCCCATCTCGCGGTTGATCTGGGTGAATAGCTTCATCACGTCCTCGGATGTCTTGGAGTCAAGCGCGCCGGTAGGTTCGTCCGCCAGGAGGATAGTCGGGTCAGTGATAAGAGCCCGGGCTATCGCAACCCTCTGCTTCTGGCCACCGGACATCTCGTTGGGATAGTGGTTGGCCCATTGGGTGAGGCCGAACTTGTCGAGCAACTCCATCGCGCGCTCGTGCCGGCGACGGCGGCTGACACCCTGATAATATAGCGGCAGCTCGACGTTCTCGACTGCGGTCTTGAAAGCTATCAGATTGAATGACTGGAAGATGAAGCCTATGAGACGGTTGCGGTAGCCGGCCGCTGCAGACTCCGAGAGGTCGCGGATTAATTTTCCGTCAATGTAATATTCGCCTGAATCGTAATTGTCAAGGATGCCGAGGATGTTGAGCAAGGTGGACTTGCCCGAGCCGGATGCGCCCATAATGGAAACGAACTCCCCCTTGTCTATAGAAAGGTCTATGCCTTTCAGGACGTGGAGAGGCTGTCCGTTGTCGTAGGTTTTGTTGATACCTTTTAATTCTAATAACATAGTGTTGTACTTGACTAATACACTGCAAATATAATGCTATTTTTTAGAGATACAATAACTGGACCTGTCTGTTTGACAAAAAAGTGAACTGATATCGGAGGGAAAGAGAGATCCTCCGGAGGCTGTTCTTAAGCCGAATGATCTCCCAAGGGACAGATAATACGAAAAAAGAGGACATCCTTTCGGTTGTCCTCTTTCGTGCGGTAGGTGAGAGTCGAACTCACACAGGCTTACGCCCACTACCCCCTCAAAGTAGCGTGTCTACCATTTCACCACTACCGCGTGTTTTGGGATTGCAAATATACGGTGCTTTTTTCAATCTCCAAAACTTTTTTTAGTTTTTTTCAAAAAAACCTAACTTTGCCTTGATGAATACACGGGAGAAACATACAGCTATAGAGTTGCCACAGGGTGGCACTCGCCTGCTGCTGCACTGCTGCTGCGCTCCCTGCTCAGGCGCCATAGTCGAAAGCCTGGTAGAAAGCGGCATACGTCCGGGACTGTTCTTTTCCAATTCCAATATTGCTCCTGTAGAGGAGTATGAACTCCGGAAAGCAGAGCTTATCCGCTATGCTGCCGAGTTCGGGCTTGAGGTGATTGACGATGACTATGACCACCACGCGTGGCTCTCTGCCGTCAAGGGCCTGGAGCGAGAACCCGAGAGGGGAAGGCGCTGCACCGAATGCTTTCGCTTTCGCCTGCTCAGAGCCGCGCAGTACGCCGCCCGCGAAGGTTATGATGTGCTCTCCACTACTCTCGCCTCATCGCGCTGGAAAGATCTTGACCAAGTAAATGCCTGCGGACAGTGGGCGTGCTCACGGGTCGAGGGTGCACCAATCTGGTGGGACAAAAACTGGCGCAAGGGAGGCCTACAGCCGCGTCGCTGCGAAATCATCCGCGAGCAAGGCTTCTACAATCAGCTCTACTGCGGCTGCGAATTCTCAAAAAACCACACATCCGACTAACCGGCGAGTCTCTTGAGGGAGGGATGTTGTTCGAGGGATTGTTCGAGGGAGGGGTATTTTTGGAGATCGGGGTGTCAGGCGAATCCTTTAAGTGAGGCGAGTGAGGCAAATCCGGAATAGTGACCATCGGCAAATCGTTCTAGTCTCGCTTTGCGGCACATCCAATCATTCACCTGCGCACTCAATATGCCTCAGAACCACTTCTAATAGGGGGTCTCCTGCGCAGGTGATTTACAAAACTCTTTCATAATTTGACCTGAATGAGGACACGGCAACGGCCGCGGTGAGGAGAGCCCTCCAAAGCTCCCCGCAGCCGCGTGCCGTAGCAGGCGAGCCGCGTAATGCGAGCCTGCGGTGCATTCAC
>JAEDLO010000011.1 GCA_016295245.1 Bacteroidales bacterium
ACGACGCCGTTGTAAGTGGTCTTTGGACCCTGAACGGTTACAACGTCGCCTACTTCGATTTTGAAAGAAGACCAGTTGTAAGCACCCTTGCTGTCAACGGTTCCGTAGATGTAAACCTCACCGGTACCATCGTTGATGTAGAAGTTGCCGTAAGTAGTGTTGGAAATCTTGGTGCATACACCGCTAACCTTGTAAGACTTTCCGTCAGGACCGGCAATAACCTCCTTGCAGGTAGCCTGGCTGATTACGGCCAGACCCTGGATTACGTTGATGTACTGGGTCTTGCCACCGCACTCGAGAGCGAGCTCGCAGTTGCGGCCGTCAAGAGTAGAAGCTGCAGAGAAGGTAACCTGTGTGGTGCCGGCAGCTCCGCTTGTCGGAGATACGGTCAACCAGGCAGGTGCACCTGAGATGGTCCAGGAATCGTTGGCAGTCACGTTTACAGTTGCAGATGAACCGCCTACGTTGAGGGCAACATATGAACAGTCAACCTGTACTTCGCTGAGCTGAAGAGTTTCCTGCTTCTGGCAGCCGACGAGAACGGCTGCAGCTGCGAAGAGGCTAGTGATAATATTTCTGAGTTTCATAATATTGCTTCAATATTAGTTAAACATGTACTTGATACCGATAGAAGCATACCAGCACTGGCCGATTGCGTGATTAGGCACGAAGGTCTCGGTCTTGCCGCTGATAGATGAAGGGGTAGAGAAGGTAGGGTAACCCTCTGCGTCAACACCCTCATACTTGAGGATACGGGCATCTGAACCGATTGCAGGGTTGAGATACTTCATTACACCCCAGCTTGAGTTGAAGAGGTTGAGGAGGTTCTTGATGTCAAAGCTGAGCTGGAGCTTGTTGACAGACTTGCCAACCTTGACAGCGAAGTCGTGCTTGTAGCTGAAGTCAACGCGGTGTACCCAAGGAGAGTAAACGCTGTAGCCCTCTGCATACTCGCCCTGGTGGCGGCTCAGGTAGCTGTTGTTATGAACATAGTCCATAAAGCGGGCCTTGTCGTCATCTGACACGAAGCGGAACTGGTTGTCGGCAACCTGCTTGTCGGTAGGGATGTAGATTGCGTCATAGTTGTAACCGTCACCGTTCATATCGTTGGTGGTCATATAAGAGTAGTTGTAACCGCCTCTCCAGGTCTCGTAGATGAAGCTGAAGTGGTTGCCTGACTTGTCGCTGTGGGTAAGTGAAGCTACGAAACGGTCAGGGGTCACGTACTGTGAGTTGTGGAGCTGGATGTAGTTAGGACCGGCTGAAGTAGGCACATAGGTGAATGCAGACTCAGCGGCTGAACCAGGCATACCGGTGATCTCCTTGCTTACAGTGTGGGTGTATGCTGCCATAATCGAGAGATTCTCGACAGGGCGCATATTGAGGGATACGCTGGCCAGCCATCCGTAACCCTGGTTGGTGTTCTCAAGGACGAAAGCCTTGGTGTTGTTGCGGAATGAAGAAGGATAGATAGGACGGTTGTCAGCACCGTTGAACTTTGCGAAACCGTTGGCATCCTTCATGCTCCAGTCTGAAATGGCAACGCCGTTGACAGTCTTGTTAAAGGTACCCTCGACGGTCATTGACATCGGGAATGAAGTAGGGAATGAGTAGTCGATGGCCAGTGAGGTCTTCCAAACCTGAGGCATCTTGAACTTGGAGTCAACTGCAGAGATTGATGAAGGAACGGTTCCGTCCTCAGGCTTTACAGTTGAAGGATAGCCCAGCGAGATGAGTTTCTCGTAGAGGGCAGCGGTAGTAGCCTTGCCGTTGGCATCGGTCACCAGACCGCCTGCGAACTGATCCATAGAGAAGCCCTTTTTAGCTGCGTTCTTGGCGTTGATCTGAGCCTGATACTGCACCAGACCGCCGTTGGTAGGCATGTTGGTGAAGAACACGAGAGGCAGACGGCCGGTGAAAAGACCGGTACCACCGCGAACCTTGAGGCTCTTGTCACCGAGAACGTCCCAAGAGAAGCCGACACGTGGAGAAATGGTCACGTTTGAAGTAGGCCACTTACCGGTATCGATGTGGGTTTCCTGATAGTTATGAGCCTTTGGATAGTAAGCAAGGTCGTAGATAGCTTTGTTGGTCATCAGGTCCTTGTTGTCGAAGAAGAGACCGTCGAAACGGATACCTGCGGTGAGCTTGAAGTTCTCGGTTGCGCTCCACTCATCCTGAACATAGAGGCTTGGCTTGTAGAACTGCACGCGGGCTGCAGGGTTGGTCTCGCCGTCGTAACCATAGGTGAGGTTTACAATCTCAGGAGCAGCGCCATTGAGGAAGTCATCGAGGGTATTGTAACGGTAGTAACCGGTACCGTTACGCATATATGCGTTGTCGGCCATCTGATACTCGATGCTCAGACCTCCGGTGATCTTGTGGTCACCTGCGTAGTAGGTAAGGTCATCCTTGATGTTCCAGATGGTATTGTGGACAGCGTTGTTCCAGGTGAAGAGCTCGTAACCGAGAGCCATATAGTTCTGGCCGTCGCCATCAAGGATGTCGATGAACGGGAACTCCTCAGAGTTGGTTCCGCGAACGTCGTCAAGCTTTGAGTATGTGGCGAGGAACTGGTTAGAGAGCTTGTCTGAGATCTGGCTGTTGAGATCCAGAGAGAAGGTGCTCACGAGGTTGTTCATCGAGTACATCGAGTTTGCGAAAGACATCGAGTACTGTGAGGTACGATAACCTGAAGCACGGGTACCGCCGTCCATTGAAGTTCCATTTGGAGCACTCCAAGAAGTGTTGTTGGTGTAGTTGTAACGGAGGGCGAGGTGATGCTTGTCAGTGATGTTCCAGTCGATACGGGCGAGGAGCTTGAGGTTGCTCTGGTCTGAAGGGAAATCAGTGTATGAACCGGTATCATAGCCGTACTTTGACTTCACGAAGTCCGATACGGTCTGGAGGTCAGAAAGCTTGGTGCGTGAGATATAGTTGTTGGCATCTGCAACACCGTTCTCAGAACCTCTCCAGCGGTTTGCAACTGAAGGGACCTTTGAGTACTCGGCGTTGACGAAGAAGAAGAGTTTGTTCTTCACGATAGGTCCGCCGAGGGTGAAGCCGTAGGTTGTATTGCGGTCAACGGCACGTGCTCCTGAGATCTGTTCGCCCTCGATGGTGTCACCGCGAAGGAACTCGTTGCGGTGGTAAACGTAGGCGCTGCCCTTGAAGGTGTTGGTACCTGACTTGGTGATGGCGTTGACACCACCGCCGATGAAGTTGGTCTGGCGTACGTCGAAAGGAGATACTACTACCTGCATTTCCTCGATGGCGTCGATTGAGATAGGGTTGCCGCCGCCAGGGAGGTTTGAGCTCAGACCGAAGTTGTTGTTGAAGTTGGCACCGTCCACGGTGAAGTTGGCGGTACGTCCGTCAGCACCGGCGAAGCTCATTCCGTTACCACCGTATGGTGAAAGCCTGGTGACATCGGTGATGCTGCGGCTGACGGTAGGAAGGGCTGTGATCTGGTTGTTGTTGATGTTGGTGGCTGCACCGGTCTTATCGGTAGCGAACCTGGTAGCAGCTGTAGAGATGACTACCGCCTCGGTGAGGAGCTGGTTGTCATCCGGAAGCTTTGCGTTGAGAGCATAAACCTCAGCGAGCTGAAGGGTCACATCAGTGTACTGAACGGTCTTGTAACCAAGGCAGCTGACCTCAACGGTGTAAGGACCGCCGGCACGCATACCGTTGATGTTGAAGCGTCCCTCGGCGTTGGTGACAGAGTAATACTGTGTACCTGAAGCCGTATGAACAGCAACAACGGCAGCGCCAGGGATGGCCTCACCGTTAGAATCAGAGACTTTACCGCTCATTGACGATGTTGTCACCTGCGCGAACGCAGACACAACAAAAAGCATTGCTGCAACAGACAGCAAGAGACTCTTGATTGTTTGTTTCATAACGTTTGTATAAAAATATTGGAATTGAAATTTCATTAATAGGCTGCGAATTTACTCAGAAAAAACCTAATAATAAATCAAAACGATTGACAATTAATCAAATAATAACAATTTTTCATCCCGAAGGAGCAATACACACTAACTGGGCACAAAGTTAGGCCGAAAAAAAGAAAATCGCAACTTCATATCAAATTTATTAGTAACTTTGCCGCCCGAAACTTGCGGGGAAAGATTTGTATGCTTGCAACCTCGCTTAAAAAAATGCTAAAATATGAACTATCTATTTACATCGGAGTCAGTCTCCGAAGGTCATCCGGACAAAGTCGCTGACCAGATTTCAGACGCAATTCTTGACGAGTATCTCCGCAAAGACCCACAGGCAAAGGTAGCCTGCGAGACCTTCTGCACAACCGACCTGGTGGTCGTGGGTGGAGAAGTCAGGGCCTGCGGAAGCGTTGACATTGAGGCCATCGCCCGCAACGTCATCCGCAAAATTGGCTACACCAAGCCAGAGTACGGTTTCGACGCCGACTCCTGCAAGATTGTTTCCTACTTACACGAGCAGAGCGCGGATATCAACCGCGGCGTGGTTCGCCAGACCCCTGAGGAGCAGGGTGCCGGCGACCAGGGTATGATGTTCGGCTACGCCTGCACCGACACTCAGGAGTATATGCCTCTTGCTCTGTTCCTTTCGCACAGGCTGCTTGAAATCCTGGCGGACATCCGCCACAACGAGCCGCAGCTGATGCCTTACCTGCGCCCGGACTCCAAGTCCCAATTCACCGTAGAATTCTCAGGCAGGCACCAGCCTCTGCGCATCCATACCATCGTCCTCAGCACCCAGCACGACGAGTTCGACAGCGACGATGAGAAGATGAGGGCAAAGATCGAGCAGGACGTGCGCGACATCGTGCTTCCGCGCCTTATCGCATCCCTTCCTGAAAAGACCGCAAAGCTCTTCGACGGCAAGTTCATCCTCCACGTCAACCCTACCGGCAAGTTCGTCATCGGCGGCCCTGCCGGCGACACCGGCCTTACAGGACGCAAGATCATAGTTGACACCTATGGCGGACGCGGCGCCCACGGAGGCGGAGCATTCTCAGGCAAGGACTCTTCAAAGGTGGACAGGTCCGCAGCCTATGCGGCGCGCTACATCGCGAAGAACCTCGTTGCTGCAGGAGTTGCCGACGAGTGCCTCGTGCAGGTGGCATACGCCATCGGCGTTGCCCAGCCTGTAAGCGTCTTCGTTGACACCTACGGCACCGCCCACGTCAGCGCCGAGGGCAGCAACGGCATCTCGCAGGAAAGGGGCGAAGCCACCGACGCCTACATCGCAGCCAAGGTCAAGGAACTCTTCGACCTCAGACCTGCATCCATCGTCAGGAAGTTCGGTCTGACAAACCCTATCTTCGAGGCCACGGCATCGTACGGCCATATGGGCCGCACCCCTTACGTAAAGGACGGCATCCAGTATTTCGGCTGGGAGCTTCTCGACGCAATCGAGCCTGTAAAGAAAGCCTTCGGCTTGAAATAAGAAAGGTTCAGACCTTGACCCAGTGGATGACCTGGCCGCTACGCTCCATGCCGCGGAACCAGGTCATCTGGCGTTTTGCGAACTGATGGATGGCGATAGCGAGTTTCTCCCTCATCTGGTCGAAACTCAGTTCTCCAGTCACATAGAGGGTAACATATTTATACTCAAGCCCATAGGAAATGAGCTTATCCTTGCTGACACCGCTCTCCAGCAGGCTGCGGATCTCATCTGCCATACCCTCCTCGAGGCGGGCGTCGAGCCTGAGGTCGATGCGGTGGTTGCGGAGTTCGCGGTCCACCAGCGTACCTATGAAATAAGGGTGGCGGGGCAGCCCCTCGGGCCTTGCATCCGGCCTGTGGGCCTCACCCTCCCCGCTGAGAGGCTTGGAGGTGCGGAAGTCGTAGGCTGAGGTGACAGCGTTGATGTATAGGCCGGTGCCGCCGCAGAGCAGGGGTATGCCTCCACGCGAGCGGATGTCGGCGAAGGCGGACTTGAAGTCCTGCTGGAACTCAAACACATTGTAGCTGTAGCCGGCGGGGCGGATGTCAATCAGGTGGTAAGGAACTTCGCCGTATTCGACCAGATCCTTGCCGGTGCCGATGTCCATACCCCTGTAAACCTGGCGCGAGTCCGCCGAGATGATCTCGCAGGGACGGGAGCAGAGTCGCGAGAGTTCGCGAGCAAGGGCAACTGCGTAGCGGGTCTTGCCCGAAGCGGTAGGGCCGAGCACTACGGGAAGGTCAACGCTCCCCTTCTGGATAGCCGCCGCAAGCGCCTCGATATCAATAATTTCCGCCTGAGGAAGCGGAGCGGTTACGCATTTCCTTGCAGCCATATCTACTCTCCCCTTTCCATTTCGCGACGTATGTCCTTTTCCTTGATGGTCGCGCGCTTGTCAAACTCCTTCTTACCCTTGGCCAGAGCGATATGCAGCTTGGCGTAGCCGTTGTCGGAGATGTAAAGGCGGGTGGCGACTATGGTCAGGCCCTTGACCTTCACGGCCTGAGCGAGGTGGCGCAGCTCCCTGCGGGTGAGCAGCAGCTTGCGGTCGCGAAGCGGCTCGTGGCTGCTCCAGGCGGATGCCCAGAAGTAGGTCGCGACGTTCATACCGCGCACATAGAGCTCGCCGCCGCTGAAATAGCAGTATGCATCCTGGAGGGACGCCTTTCCGGCGCGGATGGACTTAATCTCCGTGCCCACCAGCACTATGCCGGCATCGTACTGCTCCAGTAGCTCGTAATCGAAGGTCGCGCGCTTGTTGTTAATCTGGACGCGCGGCTGCTTGTCCTTATTCTTTGCCATCTTGAGTTTCTTTCTTCTGTTTCAAGGCCTGCCTGCGGGTCTCGGCGGAGTCGTGGCCGAAGAGCAGGCGCGGACCTTCGACGCTGCGCCAGTACTCCGCATCGAAGTCCGGGCTGAGGTAGTCTCCGTCGTGGTCTATGATGAAGGCCAGATAAAATATTTTGTATCCCTGCTCGAGAAACATCTTCTCGTAGAAGGTCTGGACCTGATAAACCGAAGGATGAATCCCCGGGTCAGGCTCCCCGCCGTAGAGGTCTTCGGTGCAGCAGAGCACCTTCAAATCATTTTTCAGGCACACCGCCTTGGTGTATTGGAAGAGGAACTGGGAGTCCGTCTTGAGGTGAATCACCGAGCCCTTCTTGAGAAAAGAGCGATAGCGCTCCAGAAAGAAGGGAGAACTGAGCCTGGTGTTCTCCTTCTTGAAGCGGGGGTCGGAGAAGGTGAGCCAGATGGCGGACACCTCATCCTTGGCGAAGAAGCTGCTGATCAGCTCGATGCGGGTCCTCAGGAAGGCGACATTGGGCAGGGAGTGCTGCGTCGCATATTTCGCACCCTTCCAAAGGCGGGCACCTTTGATATCTACGCCGATATAGTTGGCTTCCGGCTCCCTGAGGGCAAGGTCTATGGTGTACTCGCCCTTGCCGCAGCCCAGTTCCAGCACTATCGGAGCATCAGGGCTGCCTGCCGGGAACATCTTCCTATGCCAGTTTCCCTTAATTTCGTGGTCACGCAGAGAGAAGAAACCGTCTGAAAGCAACTCTTCGGACGAAGGCTGCAGAAGACAGGCGAAGGTCTCATTCTCAGCGAATTTTCTCAGTTTATCGTGTCCCATCTGATTTCTTGATTATGATTCCGAGCCCTGTGAGGGGCTCTGCGCCGGAGCATTCCCTGATACTCAGGCTCCACTGCCCGCTGCGGGCAGGGCTGACGCCGCTGCGATACTCGAAGCGGCTGCCTTCAAGGCCGATCTTCGGCGGATAGACGGTCTCGGTGAAGGTCTGCCCGTCGGGCGAGAGCCACATCACCCGAAGTTCCGGTTCTTTGAGGGCTTTTCTCGCAGCGCGGCCATAGATGCTTATGTCATAGGACGAAAGCGAATCCAGAGCGCCAAGAGGAAAGACATAGACCCCGTCCCTGGCGTTTTCACTCCTGACAAAGAGGCTCTGCTCCTGCGCAGGGGTGCAGGATGCGAGGCCGAGCAAGGACAGCATCAGCAGGAAGGCTGTCAGGCGGCTTCTCATTCGCCTTTGGTCTTTGGAGGTCTGGAATCCCGCCCGGCCTGGTTGCCGCGTTTGCGTTGACCCTGACGGTTTTGGCGCGGTGCTTTTTGAGCATCTGCTTCCAACGGAGCGGACTCCGAAGGCTTCGGCCTGTTCTTGCCCTTCGACGAGCGGTTTTTCTTTCTCTTCGGGGTGTCGAAGCGGGTGATGCTGTCATCGCCCACGGCCGTTACGAACTCCGGTATCGCAGGCTCCGGCTCGGTGCGCAGCGATTCCGGTTTGATACCGTTGCGGTTCATCTTGATGATTTCGCTCACCTCCGAGGCATCCAGCGGGTAGAGAACGGCATCCGAGCCTTTCTCGTACGAGAAATACATCACTTCGCGCAAGATGTCCGTCTTGCGCAGGTAGGCCAGGCCGTCCTCGAACTCGAGAGGCTCGCTGACCTTAGGGATGCGCGACTGGGCGTCCATATAGGTGGCAACCTCGTAATTGAGGCAGCACTTGAGTTTGCCGCACTGGCCTGCAAGTTTCTGGGGATTGAGCGAGAGGTCCTGGCAACGCGCTGCCGCAGTCGAAATCGACTGGAAGGACGAGATGTAGTTGGCACAGCAGAGCTCGCGGCCGCAGATGCCCAGGCCACCTATCAGACCGGCTTCCTGGCGCGCACCGATCTGCTTCATCTCGATGCGGATGCGGAACTCCTCGGCGAAGACCTTGATGAGCTGGCGGAAGTCCACCCTCCCGTCGGCGATGTAATAGAAGATGGCCTTTGAGCCGTCACCCTGGAATTCCACGTCGCCGATTTTCATATCGAGTCCCATCTCGGCAGCAATCCTGCGAGCCTTGATCATAGTCTCCTGTTCGCGGGCTATGGCTTCCTGCCACTTCTCGATGTCGATCTGGCGGGCCTTGCGGTAGATTTTCTTGAATTCCGCAGTGTCCGGATTGATGCCGCGACACTTCATCTGGCGGCCCACAATAGGGCCTTCGAGTGTCACGATGCCAAGGTCAAGACCCGTGACCGCTTCCACGACCACCAGGTCGCCGATGCGGACATTCTGCTGGGATTCGTTGACATAGATACCCTTGCGAGTGTTTTTGAAGCGCACTTCATAAAGATTCGCAAAGGTTCCGTCACGGGCATCCTTGAGCCAGTTGTAGTCTCCGAGCTTGCAGCAGCCTGCACGGTAGCTGATCTGGGACTCGCCTGTCTGGCTGTCGTGGGTCACGACGCAACCGCGGTTGCAGTCGTAATGTATGGTTTCCTTGTCGTTGTTCATAAAATGATATATAGTCTGTCAACCATATCAGTGAAAAGCAACTTCAGGTTGACGTTTCTGTCAATCAACATTTTGGCCCTGTCGATGACCGCGAGGGCCTTTCGAGGGAAGGTTTTAGGGCAGCTCGCGGCATAACGTGCGGTGCTGTCCGAAGTCTCAGCCGAGGGTTTTACGCCCTGCTGGATGAGAAACATCTCCCGGAGGATTCCGGAAGCATAGGCGCAGAATGCCTTGGCCTGGTCCCTGGACGGGAGGGCAGCGAGTTTCTCCCCTGCATCGAGGGCGGAGAGCAGATTCTTTGTCGTCAGACTGTCCATAAGCGCCTCGAAAAGGGCGGGATCCTGGAAATCCGGGGCGGCGAGCTCAGCCGAAGGGGCGATGCGTATCCGCTGACAGCGGGATGCGATGGTCACGAGAACCTTCTCCGGTTGGTGGGTTATCAGCAGGAACTGGGTCTTGAGCGGCGGTTCCTCTATCAATTTCAGGAGCCTGTTGGCGGTCTCCTGGTTCATCTTTTCGGGAAGATAGATGATAACCATCCTGTAGCCTCCCTCAAGGGCGCTGAGCGAAAGCTTGTCCAGCAGCCACTTGGCCTGGCCGACGGCGATGAGGCTGTTCTTGCCCTGGATGTCAAGCGCCTCCAGGAGCTCTGCTTCTGTGAAAGAGGCCTTTTGGGCATAGAGCGCGCGCAACTGCGCATAATACTGCTCGGACACGGAGTCCGAACCGGTCGGGAAGATGAAGTGGAGGTCCGGATGGATCAGTTTGCCTATCTTGCCGCAGGTCGGGCAGGTTCCGCAAGGCTCGCCTCCGCTGCGCTGAGTGCAGCAAAGGTACTGCAGGAAGGCGATACAGAGCGGGAATGCGCCACCGCCGTCATCCTCGTGGAAGAGGATGGCGTGAGGGACACGGTCGCCGTCGACCATGTTCCGCAGAGCCGCGACAACGGTCTCATTTCCACGCAACTGTTTAAAACTCATATAGTCCTGCTGCTATTGTAGTATGCTATCTCTATCAAGAAGGTCTTTGCCTGGGAATCCGGGAATACATCGAGCGCCCTCTCGGCCTTTTGAATCCAGGCATCAAGCTGCCTTGTGGCATATTCGATGCCGCCGCCTTCGTGCACGAAGGCCATAAGCTGCTCGTAGGCTCCCTCCTGCTTGTCGATGCGGCCGACCATCTCCCTTATCTCCTTCGGGGCGTCTGCGTTGCGCAGGGCACCGAGCAGCGGCAGGGTGATCTTCTTCTCCTTGAGGTCCACCCCGACAGGCTTGCCCAGACGCTTGTCTCCCGTGTAGTCGAGGATGTCGTCCTTGATTTGGAAGGCTATGCCCAGGGCCTTGGCGTATTGCTCGACCGCCTCAAGCTGGGCGGGGCTCGCCGAAACCGAGATGGCGGCTCCCTTGACTGAAGCCACGAAGAGCGATGCCGTCTTGCAGAAGATGATGCGCAGATAATCCTCTTCGCAGGTATCGAGGCTGGAGGCCTTTTCAAGCTGGAGCATTTCTCCCTCGGCCAAATCGGTCAGAGTCCGCGAAAACAGCGGAATCACCTTCTCGAAGCAGCTGGTGCTGAGCACCATCTCGACCGCACGCGCCAGCCAGTAGTCCCCCACCAGCACTGCCGCATTCGGACCCAGCAGGGCGGAAAGCGTCGGGGCGCCACGGCGCTCTTTGCTCTCATCCGCAACGTCATCGTGCATCAAAGTCGCATTGTGGAGGATTTCGGCAGAAGCGGCCAGACGCAGGCTGTCTTCATTAGGCTGGGAGACGAGCCGGGCCGAAAGCAGGGAGAGTATAGGCCGAAGCTGCTTGCCTGTACGAGAAAGCAGCATCTCATTTGTCTTTTCCAGCAGACCGACATCAGTGTGGAGAGACTGACGTATCAGCTCCCTGCAGCGAGTCCAGTCCGGGCCCAGATAGTCGATTATCTCCAGTGTGCTCAAAGCAGTTCCTTCAATTCATCAATATTGCGCGGAAAGCTTATCAGCTCCCGCGATTTCGTATCGAGCATTCCTTCCCTGACAAACAGGTCCAGCTGCTCCCTGTAAGGCTCGTAATAGCCGTCCATATTGTAGGCAATAACTCGCCCCGGATACAGGCCCATCTTTGCCAGGCAGAAAGTCTCCGAGAGTTCATCCATAGTGCCAATGCCGCCGGGAAGGGCTATTGCCAGACAGGTTCCCTCCCTCATCGCGTCCTTGCGCTCCGACATCTTGTCCGTCCAGATCAGGTCAGTGAGGGCAGGATGCTCCAGTCCCTTCATAAAACGGGGAAGGACGCCGATATTTTCGGCGCCGCAACGGGCAGCTTCATCGCTTACGTGTCCCATAGTACCCTTGACGGTACCCCCGGAAACAATTCCGTATCCAGACAAACAAGCCGCACGGACAACTTCCCGCGCAGCTTGATTGTATTTCGGATTGATGTCGTAGCTGGCCGAACAAAATACTACAGCCCTTTTTTCCGACATCCTAGAACAGTACGGTTATGGTTGCTGAGATACCGTTTACATTCTTGGCATTGATTTTTCCGATGCCGGAAACGATATTGTTCAAGGTAGCGTCTTCGGCACCATACAGGTCGCTGAAAGTCCAGAAATACTTCACGCTGAGCTGGAAATGCTTGAGGATTTCAACTCCCGCGCCGAGGCTCAGACCATATTCAAGCCTGTTCTTCACATTATCCCAGGTCTTTTCCGGAGCTGCAGCAGCGTTCAGAGCGCTCTTGGCTGTAATCTCGTTGGCAACTGCATAGCCCACGAAAGGCTCGGCAAGTCCGTAAACACGGACAAGGCTGCCAATACCGAGGCCGGCCTGGAGCTGAACGGGAACCTCAACGAAACCGGTCTTGAAGTCAAGAGAGGTGTTAGCGATGTTTTCAACATCGAAGTGTGTTCCCTTAACGTTATAGAGGATTGAAGGCTGGATTGCGATGAAGTTGCCCAGACCGATCTTGTAGGTGATACCCACGTGGTACTGGTTGATCATCTTTCCCTTTACCTCGTTGAGAGCGGTTTCAACATTGGCAGACGCAGAGGTGAGACCCGCGCTGATACCCAGCTGAGCGAAAGCACCGACGGCTATGAACATAGCCACTGCGGTTGTAAGAATCTTTTTCATTTTTTAATATAAATCGTTGATCTTCTTGATAATTTCCTGCTTTGAGACGAGGCCTACCGACCTGTCGGCAAGGACTCCGTTCTTGAAGAACAGGAGAGTCGGGATGTTGCGGATGCCGTACTTAGCGGCGAGGTCCTCGCAATCGTCCACATTGCACTTGGCTACGACAGCCTTGCCGTCGAGCTCACTTGCGACCTCGTCAAGAACTGGAGCGAGGGCGCGGCAAGGGCCACACCAGGTAGCCCAGAAATCAATCACTACAGGTACCGGAGAGGCCAGTACGTCAGCGATATTGGCGTCATTGATAACTACTTCCATAATAAATAACCGCCGCCCGATCTGGTTTTCCGGGCGACGGTCACAAAGATAATCATTTAATAGAAATTTTCAATGTTCCAGACAAAGGCTCTCAAACCAAGGTCAGGCGAGGCTTCATCTTTGGCTTTGAGCTCGGATAGGAGTTTGCTGACCTTTTCGTCCTCGACCATTACAAGGACTGCGTGGTTCATCTCCGGCCAGGCGTGGGAGCCGAGTCTCGGGATGCCGTTGAAGTTGCCCTTGCCCTGGATGTCGGTCCACCTGGTGTAGCCTCTCTGGCGGTTTTCCGCAAGCAAATCGACGATTTCGTCGTTGTATGCCTGATTGTATGCTATGAATAACGCTTTCATTATGCTTTCAGTTTCAGTTTCTTTCTCTTTTCAATCCTGGTAGCGAAGACGCAGTAGATAGTCGGAATCAGGACGAGGGTCACGATGGTCGAAACCGACAGACCCCAGCATACCGTCATACCGAGCGAGCGCCACATCTCCGAGCCTTCGCCCGTTCCGAGGGCCATAGGCAGCATACCGAGGACGGTGGTGAGAGTGGTCATAAGGATAGGACGCAGACGGCTCTTGGCAGCGGCAGTCGAGGCATCCCTGGCGTTCATTCCCCTCTCCTGAAGGAGTATGGTGTAGTCGATGAGCACGATACCGTTCTTCACCACGATACCAATCAGGATGATGACACCCACGATTGACATCACACCCAAAGCCGTACCGGTAATGGTCAGACCGAGGATGACGCCGACAACGGCGAACGGAAGCGAGAACATAATGACAAACGGACTGAGGAAGGACTCGAACTGAGAGGCCATCACCATATAGACGAGGATGACCATCAGTATCATCAGGATTATCATATCCCCGAACATCTCCTGCTGGTCTTCGAAGTCACCGGCAATCACGGTTGAGATGCCTGAAGGGAGTTCGATGCCGTCAATGATGCTCTGGGCGCTATCCACGCCATCGCTCAATGCCCTGCCGTCGGCTATGATGCCCGTTACGGTAATCAGGCGCTCCCTGTCCTTGCGCTCGATGGTCGGAGGCACGAGGGTCTCGACCACGTGTCCAAGCTCCTTCATCCTGATCTGGTTGCCGGAGGCGTTGGTGACCGTGATGTTCTCCATATCCTCGACGCTGCGGCGGAACTCCGGCGCGTAACGCACGCGGATGTCGTACTCGTCACCGTCTTCGCGGTAGTAGGATGCCAGCGAGCCGCTCATCGCAGCGCTGAAGGCTGCACCGGCGGTGGAAGAATTGAGGCCGTTGAGCGCGAGTTTGGTCCTGTCGAAGTCCATCTGGTATTCAGGAGTGTACTCGTCGCGGCTGAGGGTTACCTGCGAGAAGACCTTGTCCTCGATCATTTTTGCCTGGATGGCGCGTGCTATCTGGTCGGTGTTCTCGAAGCTGTAGCCGTAAACCTCAACCTTGATGGATGAGGCTCCGCCCATTCCGCCACCACCTTCAACCACCTGGGCCTTGCGAATTTCAGGATAACGGGCGCATATGCCGCGCACTACGTCGGAAATCTCCGCAGAAGTACGCTCACGGGTACTTGAGGTACCGATGTTGATATTGGCGGAAATAAGGTGGGTACCGTTGTTCTGCATACTTGCAAGAGTATTGTCGGAAGAAGCCTGGCCGAAGCTGGCGTTGAAGACCTTGAGTTCAGGGACTTCCGCCTTCACATCATTGTAGAAGGTTTGGTAGAATTCGCGGGTCACATCCTGCGAGGTTCCACGGGGAAGCTCGATAGTCACGCTCAGACGGTCCGAATCGCCGTGAGGGAAATATTCCGTCTTGACCTTCGGTCCGAGCAGGCAGACAACGGCCACGAACAGGGCCATGAAAGAAAGAATCACTCTCTTGCGCCTCTTGACTGCCCAATGTATGATGTGGGCATAGCCCCTTGATATCTTGTCAAGGAAGCGGTTGACAGGGCCGAATACGGCATTGAAGGCCTTTCCGTGCTTTTCGTTCGGTCGAAGGAGCTTCGAACAGAGCATAGGCACAAAGGTAAGGGCTGCCGTGGTGGACACTATCATAATGATGCTGACAATCCAGCCGAGCTGCTTGAACATAATGCCGGCCATACCGTTTAGCATAGTCAGAGGCAGGAACACGCAGAGCATCGTCAGGGTTGACGCGATTACGGAGATACCCACTTCGCCCGTGCCGTGAACGGCAGCCTCGGAAGGCTTCTCGCCGCGCGCAAGGTGGGTCGATACGTTTTCGAGCACCACGATGGCGTCATCCACGACCATACCTATGGCTATTGCGAGCGCGGACATCGAGATGATGTTGAGAGTGTTACCCGTCGCGAAGAGGTAAATCAACGAGGCAAGCAGGGCAAGAGGAATCGACAGCACCACAATCATCGTTGATTTGATGTTGCCCAGGAAGAGGAAGACCACGAGCATTACGACCAGGAAGGTGATGATGATGGTCTCGAAGAGGGTGTTGATGGTGTTGATGATCTCGGTCGAGCCGTCCATCACGATGGTCAGTTTGATGTCTGAAGGAAGGTCCTTCTCAATCTTGACCAGCTCCCGCTTAATGCGCTTGATGACGTTGACGGTGTTGCCGCCGTTCTGCTTCTGAATCACTATGCGCGCTGCGCGCTGTCCGTCGGTGTATGCTTCCATCTCGCGCTCCTCGGAGCCGTCCCTGACAGTTGCCACGTCGCGCAGGTACACAGCCTTGCCGGCGAAGGCACCCACGACCACGTCGAGCAGCTCTGACGGATCCTTGAACTCCTTCTGAACGCGAAGGGTAAAGGTCTCGGAGCCGATGTCGATGTTGCCTGAAGGGATGTTGCGGTTCTCGACGCTTATGATGTTGGCGATCTGGCTGATGCTCAGACCGTAAGCCTGAAGCTTGCTGGGATCACAGTAAACCTGGATTTCACGGGTCGGGGCACCTGCAACCGAAATTGTACCGACGCCCGGCACGCGGGCGAGCGGAGTCGCAAGCTTGTCGTCGAGAATCTTGTCCAGACCCGGAAGGCTCTCCTCGGCAGTCGCCGAGATGAGCATAATAGGCATATCCGAAGCGCTGAACTTAAAGATGACAGGCTTGGAAGCGCCGTCAGGAAGTATGGAATTGACCATATCCAGCTTGTCTCGGACGTTGTTGGTAGCCTCATCAATGTCAGTGCCGTACTCGAAGGTAAGGGTAAGCAGCGAGATGTTCTCTTTCGACTGCGAGTTGAGTTCCTTGAGGTCGTCGACGCCGTTGAGCGCATTCTCAAGGACTTTTGTCAGGTTGGTCTCGATATCCTGTGCGTTTGCACCCTGATAGGACGACATTACCATAATGGTATTTGCATCGAAATCCGGGAACTGGGCGATGGAAGTCTTCACAAGGGCGAAGATACCCAGAATCGCGAATGCGATGAATACCAGGGAGGTAGTTACAGGATTGTTGACCGCTTTACGGTAAATGCTCATTTTACAACCTCCACTTTTTCACCGGACTTGAGGTTGCTGTTGCCTTTGACCACGATGGTCTCGCCTTCCTCAATGCCGGAAATGATTTCATATTCATTGCCGATGTGGCGCCCGGTTTCCACAACCCTGGCGTGGGCGCAATTGTCTGCGTCAAGCACGTAAACCAGCTTCTGGCCTGAGCCCTGCTGCTTCACAACAGCCCCGTCAGGCACCACGATACGGTCCACTTCCTCGAAGAGGACGGTGGCGCGGGCGTACATTCCCGGACGGAGTTCGCGGTTCTCGTTGCGCACGACAAGCTCAGCGCTGAAGGTGTGGGAAGCGGCGTCGATGGTCGGATAGAGCCTCAGGACGCTGCCCTTGAAGGTCTTGCCCGGAAGCGCATCGACGGTGATGTCAACGCTGTCGCCCTTCTTGATCCTGGTGTAGTCACTCTCCGACACCGGTACGAGCAGCTTCACCGGCACGATCTGCTGCACGGTGTAGATGGGACTGGACATAGAATACATATCTCCGCGGTCATAGTTGCGGGCGGAAATCACACCGTTGATGGGTGAACGGAGTATGGTGTTCTCAAGCAGGTTTTCATAATTGCTCTTCGAGACCTTGTAGCTGAGTTCGAAAGAGTCGAAGTCCGACTGGGACACGCCGCCTTCCTTGAGCAGGCCGCTGAGTCTCTGGAGCTCGCGCTCGTTGTTGCGGTAAGTGAGCTCCGCCTGATCGAGCTGGATTCTGTCAAGCTCGGCGAGCACATCGCCTGCCGAAACGAAGTCTCCAATCTCGCGATTGAGTTTCTGGATGCGGCCTCCTGTCTGTGAGGCGATATTATTGACGGCGTAAGCCTGAATGCTTGCCGAGTAAGAACCGGTTTGCGGAACGGTCTGCTTCGAGGCCGTGATTACAGACACGACAGGAGTCTTTGCCTCTGCCGTCTGCTGGATATCATTGTTCTTGCCGGTTTTTGAGGAGCAGGCGCTGAGTGCAAGGATTGCGGCGGCTGCGTAGATGAGTTTTCTATTCATTGTGCACTTTATTATTTCAGTTGATATTCCCCGTCCTCGCCGGTGAGGTCGGCGCCCAGGGTGTTTTCAAGGTTGGCCTTGGCGACCACATAATTGTAAACCGACTGGTTCACGGCCATCCGGGCCTGGATGAGGGCATACTGCGCGTCATTCAGGTCTGTCAGGGTGCTGCGGCCCACTTCATAGGACTTCGACGCTATGTCGTAGGCCTTTTGGGCGGTCTGGAGCGCGCTGACTGCGGAATCGTGGCTCTTCAGGCCGGTTTCCATCTGGTTGAGGTACTGCCTGATTGATATCTGGAGCTGGCGTTCGGTATTGATCCTCTGGAGATCGAGCTCAGCTGCCTGGACGCGGGCCTGATTGACGGCGCTGCGTCTCTTTCCGCCCGAGAAGATAGGAATCGAGAGGTTGAGTCCCACATAAGAATACGGTGTCCACTTGTACTCCTTGAATACGAAGTCGTTGTTCATCGCACTATAGGAGTAGGCGAAGCCGAGTCCCAGGGTCGGAGCATAGGCGGCCTTCTGGAGTTTCACCATATCGGCGAGCTGGGCTGCCTGGATGGATAGCTGCCGCATAGTGGTGTTGTCGGCGAGCGAGTAATCGCCCTCCAGGCAGGACTCCATATCTGCCGCATAGTCTTCAAGGCACTCGCTCACTTCAATCTCGGTGTCGAGGTCAATACCCATCACTGCCTTGAGCTGCCACAGGCTGAGGAAAACAGAACTCTCGGCCTCACACAGGTTCGGAACAGCGTTGGCGAGGGTGGTTTTCGCCCTGGTCAGATCCAGATCGGAAGCCTTCTGGGCGTTGTACTTCTTCTGGGTGAGCTCGAGGTTGACAAGAGCGTTGTCGTAGGCCATCTGATAGACCTTGAGGGCCTCTTTGGAGAGCAGACAGGCAAAATAGGCCTGCTTTACCTGGTTGATCATCTCAAGGCGAGAAGCCCTTGCCTTCTCGACAGCAAGTTCGACATCCTCGCCGGAAATCTTGAGCTGTCGCCATAGCTGGGCGTTTACAAGTGACATATTGGCAGAGATGCCGGCCGACCAGGTATTGCTACGGCCGACCTCGATGCCGTCGCCCAGTGAAGGTTTTCCGCCTGATGCGGAAGCTGAACTACTTGAAGATGCTGTATCTGTACCAGTGCCGGCGCCGGAACCTGTTCCGGAACCCGGGCTTGCTCCGCCAAGGTCGAAATCCATATACATCACCTGTTTCTTGATAGTTCTCTGGAAGGATGCACTCGCATCGATTTGCGGGTACAAGGCCGCGTAAGTACCCTTCCGGGCATACTTCGTCCTGCTTATTTCCATATCCGCCACCTTGACGGAGATGTTCTCGCTCATCGCTATCTTCAGCGCATCCTGGAGCGAAAGCAGCACGGGTGAGGTCTTTACGGTATCCTCAGCCGGGGTCTGTGCGGCAAGGGCTAGACCTGCAAGCCCTGAAAGCAAAGACATTACTAATTTCTTCATAAAATTTCTTGACGATAAAATAACAGGTGTTTTATAGCAAAAAAGATGCCAATTAATTAAAAAATTAAATATTTTACACTTTGTGAGTAATTGCATCCAAAAGTGTATCTTTGCAACAAGAAAATTCAATATGTTGGACTGTCTATTTGTCAATTGGCACGTCAATCCCGTGCTGTTTCATATCTTCGGTCTTGAAATCAGGTGGTATTCCCTGCTTTTCGTTTCCGGCTTCATACTCGGATTCTACCTCTTCAGAGGCTTCTTCAGAAAGGAGAACATAGACGAGAAACTGCTTGACCCGCTTCTTTACACCCTGCTTATTGCTACGATAGTCGGCGCAAGGCTCGGTCACTGCCTCTTCTATGAACCCGAGTACTATCTGGGGTCCTGGAGCGGCTTCACCGAAATATTCATGCCCTGGAAGGGAGGCCTGGCGAGTCACGGAGGCGCAGTGGCCCTGCTGCTTTCGATGTGGTGGTTCGCCCGCCATTACGGCAGGAAGAACGGCTTTGATTTCCTGTGGATAATGGACAGGCTCTGCATCACTGTAGCCTTTGCCGGATGCCTGATACGCTGCGGCAACCTCTTCAATTCGGAGATTTACGGCGACGTGACATCCCTGCCATGGGGCTTCATCTTCGAGCTCAGGGGAGAGACTCAGCCCAAGCACCCTACCCAGATTTATGAAGCTCTCTCATACCTTATTTTAGGACTCATCCTGCTGTGGATATACAACAAGGGCTGCAAGGGTGTTTACAGGGGCTTCTTCTTCGGGGCCTTCCTTACAGGCTGCTTCGGTATGCGTTTTCTCATCGAATTCATCAAGGAGCCGCAGGTCGGCTTCGAGCAGGATATGGTTCTCAATATGGGGCAGTTGCTCTCCATCCCTTTTGTCGTCGCAGGTCTTGCGCTGATAGTTTATTCTTACTTGAAAAAAATCCCGCCTACCAAATGAAACACATACGCAACTTCTGCATAATCGCCCATATCGACCACGGCAAGAGCACCCTTGCCGACAGACTCCTTGAGCTCACCCAGACCGTCGGAGTCAGGGATATGGAAAATCAGGTCCTGGACGATATGGATCTTGAGAAGGAAAAAGGCATCACGATCAAGAGCCACGCCATCCAGATGGATTATCTCTACAAGGGAGAGCACTACAAGCTCAACCTTATCGACACCCCTGGTCACGTCGATTTCTCCTACGAGGTTTCGCGTTCCATCGCATCCTGTGAAGGTGCGCTGCTTGTGGTTGACGCCTCCCAGGGCGTTCAGGCCCAGACCATCTCCAATCTCTATATGGCCATCGACCACGGACTGGAAATCATTCCCGTCCTCAACAAGATAGATATGGAATCCGCCCAGGTGGACGTCGTCACGGACGAGGTCTGCGACCTTTTAGGCTGCAGCCCTGAAGACGTATATAAGGTATCCGCTCGCACCGGAGAGGGTGTCGCTCCCATCCTTGACGCGATTGTGGAGAAGATTCCGGCTCCGGAAGGAGACCCCGACAAGCCTCTCCAGGCCCTCATCTTCGACTCGGTCTTCAACTCCTTCCGCGGCGTAATCGGCTATTTCAAAATCAAGAACGGAAGCATACGCAAGGGCGACAAGGTCAAGTTCTTCGCGACCGGAATGGAATATGAGGTCGAGGAGGTAGGCGTCCTGAAGCTCAAGCTCTGCCCTACAGGAGAGGTGAAGTGCGGCGATGTGGGCTATGTGATCACAGGCATCAAGAGCGCCGCCGAGGTCAAGGTCGGCGACACCATCACCACTGTCGGCAGGCCTTGCACAGAAGCCATCGCGGGCTTCGAGGAGGTCAAGCCTATGGTCTTTGCCGGTATGTACCCGGTTCAAGCCGACAAGTTCGAGGAATTGCGTGCCGTGCTGGAGAAATTTCAGCTCAACGACGCCTCCTTTGTCTATGAGCCCGAAAGTTCCCTTGCCCTCGGCTCGGGCTTCCGCTGCGGCTTCCTGGGCCTTCTGCACCTGGAAATCGTCCAGGAGAGGCTCTTCCGCGAGTTTGATATGGACGTAATTACAACAGTTCCGAACGTTTCGTACAAAGTTTACACGACCCAGGGTGAAGTCCTCGACGTGCACAACCCTTCCGGGCTGCCGGCAGTCACCCTCATCGACCATATTGAGGAGCCTTACATCAGGGCCCAGATTATCTCCAAGACGGAGTTCTTCGGTCCGATAATGAAGTTGTGCCTGGACCGCCGCGGCACTCTGGTAAGCCAACACTACATCACGGCGGACCGAGTGGAGCTCAACTACGATATGCCGCTTTCGGAGATAGTCTTCGACTTCTATGACAAGCTCAAGACCATCTCGAAAGGTTACGCTTCCTTTGACTACCACGTCACCGACTTCCGCCCTTCAAGGCTGGTGCGACTGGACATCCTTCTCAACGGCGACCCTGCCGATGCGCTTTCGACCCTCATCCACGAGGACAACGCCTACAGCTTCGGACGCCGTATGTGCGAGAAGCTCAAAGACCTGATACCTCGCCAGCAGTTCGACATTCCTATCCAGGCGGCCATCGGCGCGAAAATCATCGCCCGCGAGACGGTAAAGCAGGTGCGCAAGGACGTGACCGCCAAGTGCTACGGCGGTGACGTATCCCGCAAGCGAAAGCTGCTCGAGAAGCAGAAGGAGGGAAAGAAGAGAATGAGGCAGATCGGCTCAGTGCAGGTGCCGCAGAGCGCCTTTATGGCCGTGCTGAAGCTCGACTAGGGTACGGGATCATAGCCGCTGCCGCCCCAGGGATGGCAGCGGAGTATGCGCCTGACGGCAAGGTAGCTTCCCTTCAGGGGGCCGTATTTGCGCAGAGCCTCAAGGGCGTACTGCGAGCAGGTCGGAGTGAAGCGGCAGCTCGGCGGGGTGAGTGGCGAGATGCAGACCTGATAGAAGCGCACCAGCAGGATAAGTGGCGCACTGAAGATGCTCCTGAGGGTTTTCCTTATCATTATTTATCTGAAGCAGAGAGCTTTGCAATGCGCGAGAGTATCGTGATGACTTCGGCTTCCAGAGTCTTGAAGTCCAGCACTTCCTTACAATTGTAGCTGAAGAGGATGTCGTTGCCGCCATCCTTGAGGATGTGCTTGTTGAGCCTGTAGGCCTCCCTGATGCGGCGCTTGAGCAGATTGCGCTTGACCGCCCTCTTGAAGAATTTTTTCGGCACAGAGACCATCATCCTGTTGACAGGAAGCGGTCGGCCAGCGGCCCAGCAGTATTTCAGATGGGCAGTTCCCGCCCATTTCCCATCGGAAACGAGTGCGGAAATGCTCGTCTTCCCACACAGCCTTTCCTCTTTGGAGAGGGTATTGGCCAAAGGGGAATCCATATTGCTACTTGTTGCTTTCCAGATAGAGTTCGATAGCCTTGCCGACCGATGTAGCCTCCGCGGTAGGAGCCTTGACGCAGATTTCCAGCCCGGCATCTTCCATTGCGCCCACTACCGAGCGGCCGAAAGAAACCATCTTGATGTCCCCCTGCTTGAAATCAGGGAAGTTTTCGTATAGGGAGGTCACGTCGTAGGGATTGTACATCACTATCATATCGTAGGAGCCGATCTCCACCTCGTGAAGGTCCATCGATACGGGTTTGGTGAGCACACCCACGCTGTATTCGAGCTGGGCCTTGTCGAAAAGGGTAGTGTATGCGTCGGAGTTGGCACCGGCATTGGTGGCGATTAGGAATTTCTCGCCCTTGTGCTTCGGACCGATGAGAGACACTACGGAAGCCGGTGTGCCGTCACCGAAGAAAATCTTTCTCTTGCGGTAAACGATGTGCTTCTGGAGATACATCGCCACAGCCTCGGTAGTACAGAAGTACTTCATCGTCTCCGGTACCTTGAAGCGCATTTCCTCGCAGAGCTTGAAATAGGCGTCGATGGCGTGGCGGGATGAGAATACGATTGCGGTATAGTCCGGAAGGTTGATTCTTTCAGCCCTGAATTCTTTTGCGCTGAGCGGTTCTATCACGAAAAAAGGCTTGAATTCCACTTCAGAGCCGAACTTGCTTTTCAGCACTTCGTAGGGGGCAAGATTTGACGGCGTATGCTGCGATATCAGTATTTTCATCTCCAATCTATTTTCTGTTACAAAAGCACTGCCGGAACAACAAGGACGGCGGCAGGCACCAATTCAAGGGCGCAAAGATACAAAATTGTCCGCAAACCATTGCAAACGGAGGACAAAATTTGTGCTTCCCGAAAGAGGGCCACAAGATAGAAAAGCCCTGTGACAGACAGGAATATCCATCTGGAAACATCCCAGGGCACACCCATAAGGCGTATAGGAGCCAAGATGAAAAGAAGGTTCAGGACAAGGAGGATGAAATAGTTCCAGAGGCAGTGCCTGACGGCATTGTACTTCTCACCGCCGATGTTCCGCGGGCGGATTACAAGGGATATGAGCTTGCGCAGCAGCAGGTACACAAAAAGCAGCGCCATAACGATCAGCGCACTCCATTGCTGGCCGGGAGAGCAGAGCAGCGTATCCCTGTAAACCCCGAAATAGTCAGCCATAAGGCAGAAAGGAAGCGCTGCCACGAAGGCGCAGCGGTTGCGCAGCCTCGTGACGGCGATGCTGTGCTCGATGTTTTCGCTGCCGTAAGAACGGCGCAGGCAGAAAAGCAGATGGGGAAAAAAGCGGATGATGTCAAGAATGGAGAGTATCATTATCCCCACGGCGACGCAGATAAGTATTCTGTTGGTCAGGACCTCGCCCCAGGCAAGGCCCGACTGGAGCGCCTGAGGTGTCGATGGCAGCAGAAGCGTGCCGGGTTTTGAAAAAATCTCCCCCAGCATCTAATTGCCCCTTTTGGCCGAATAGCCCATTGAAACGAGAAGTTCCGTCACCCTGTCGCGGAAGTCGCCCTGGATGGTGATTTCGCCGTCCTTCGCACTTCCGCCCACACCCAGACGGGTCTTGAGAGTCTTGGCAAGGGCGCTCAAATCCTCATCACGACCGCGGAAGCCTTCAATGAGGGTCACCTGCTTGCCGGCGCGGTTTCGCCTGTCTATGCGCACAATCAGGCGCTGCCTGTCAGCGGGAAGGGTCTCGACGGTCTCTTCCTGAGCCGTCTGATAGGTGAAATCGGGATTGGTCGAATAAACTACACCGAGCCGTTTTTTCCAGTCTTGTTGCGCCATTGGGATGTTTTTTGCAAAGATAACGATTTTTGATAGTATCTTTGTGAGTTATGAACGATAAGAAATTCAACTTGTTCCACAAGCTGGCCGCGGTGGCCGCCCTCGTGATTTCGGCGGCAACCTATCTGCTTACCCTTGAGCCCAGCGCATCGTATTGGGACTGTGGCGAGTTCATCGCCTCATCATACAAACTCGAAGTCGGACATCCGCCGGGAAACCCTGTTTTCCAGCTGTTCGCCAGACTCTTCACTATGTTTGGCGACAATATGCACGCGGCGGTGCTCGTCAACGCGATGAGCGCACTTTGCTCTGCACTCACCATCTTCTTCCTCTACCTGACCATAGTCTGGTTCGCCAAGAGGCTCTTCATCGCCCGCGGCGGAAGCCTGACCCCGGGCGCGGCAGCGGCAGTCATCGGCTCCGGCCTAGTCGGCAGCCTTGCCTACTGCTTCTCCGACACCTTCTGGTTCTCGGCCGTCGAGGGTGAGGTTTACGCGATGTCCTCCCTGTTCACCGCCGCCGTATTCTGGGCGATGACTATGTGGTACGACCGCGCAGACCGTCCTCACGCCAACAAATGGATAGTGCTGATCGCCTTCCTGATGGGCCTGAGCATAGGAGTCCACCTGCTCAACCTGCTGATGATTCCGGCCCTTGCCTTTATGTTTTTCTACCGCAAGCGCGAAAACGGCAGCTTCAGCTTCGGCGAATTTCTCAAGATTTTCGCCATCGGCGTGGTCATCCTCGCACTGATACTTTTCCTCATCATCCCTTACCTTCCGAAGGCTGCCGCCTACTGCGACCTGCTCTTCGTGAACGTCTTCGGATTGCCGTACAACACGGGCGCCGCATTCTTTATGGCAGTGCTTCTCGGCCTTTGCTTCTGGGGCTTGTTCTACACCCTTAGCCATAAGAAGGTCTTTCTCAACACCGTTCTGCTCTGCCTTACGAGTATCATCATCGGCTTTTCAGTATTCTCGATAGACATCATCCGCTCCTGCGCCAAGACCCCTACAAACGAGTACCAGCCTGACAACGCCTTCACCCTCGTGAGATACCTGTCCCGCGAGCAGTACGGATCCAGCCCGCTGATTTACGGCCAGTATTTCGACGCGCCGTACGAGCTCGAGCCAAGCTACTACTGGGCCCCTCTGGACGGCAAGTACAAGAAAGTCCAGGGCCAGGTGAAAGTCAAGTACAAATCTTCCGGCAAGATGCTCTTCCCGCGTATGTGGTCAACAAGTCCTGACGGCCGCTACGAGGAATTCTACGAAAGCTATATGAACGGAAAGGGGAAGAGAATCCCGGGCAGCGAACACAAGAAGCCGACGATGGGCACCAACCTCGAGTTCTTCTTCGACTACCAGATGAACTGGATGTACTGGAGATACTTTATGTGGAATTTCGTGGGCAGACAGAACCAGATTCACGGAGCCAGCCCCGGCGACATCTTCCACGGCAACTGGGAGAGCGGCGTCAAGTTCATCGACGAGTTCCGCCTCGGAGACCAGAGCGACGCCCCTGACTGTCTGAAGAACGACAAAGGCAAGAACCACTATTATTTCCTGCCTCTGCTCCTCGGCCTTCTCGGCCTGTTCTTCCAGTTCGGGCGCGACAAGAGAGGTTGTTTCCTGACCTTCCTGATGTTCTTTATGACAGGCATCGCGATTGTCATATACCTCAACCAGCCGCCATATCAGGTCAGGGAGAGGGATTACGCCTATGCGGGATCATTCTATTTCTTCTGCGTCTGGATAGGTCTGGGAGTGGCCGGACTGTGGCAGCTGCTGCGCAAGTTCTTCGGGCGCAGGGCTGAAGTTGCGACCGCCGTGCTCGCCAGCCTGCTGTGCCTGGGCGTTCCGACCCTGATGGCATGCGAGAACTGGGATGACCACGACAGGTCAAACCGCCGCACCGCAGTCGAGCTGGCAAGCAACTACCTCAACTCCGTCGGGCAGAACGGCATCATCGTGACCCACGGCGACAACGACACCTTCCCTCTCTGGTACGCCCAGGAAGTTGAAGGCATCAGGACCGACGTCAGGGTAGTGAACACCTCGCTGCTAGGCACCGACTGGCACATCGACCAGATGAAGTGGGCCGTAAACGAATCCGCACCGCTGCCGCTCAGCGTGCCTCACAGCCAGTACCTTTACGGCACCAACGAGTATGTGCCTATCTATGACAGCCGCGGCGTGGCAATGCCTATCAGCGACGTGATGACCCTCTTCAAGCACCCTCAAGTAAAGGCTACCCTGACCAGCGGCGAGAAAGTGGACTACATCGCCTCGCGCAAGATCATCGTGCCGGTCAACAAGGAGAATGTCATCAAGTACGGCATCCTTGACAAGAAATATGAAGCCCAGATTCCTGACAGCATCGTGCTCAACATCTCGAAGGACAAGGACTTCCTCAGCAAGCCTGAGCTCTTTATGCTCGACCTGCTCTCCGGATATCAATGGGACAGGCCGCTGAACCTGCTGAGTATGGGTGGAGACATCAACATCGGCATCAAGGAGTACCTGATGCACGAAGGCTATTCATTCAAGTTTGTTCCTATAAAGAACAAGACCACGACTACCGAAGCCGGATTCGTGGACACGGACGAGCTTTACCGAAAGATGAGTTCGGTCTATAAGTTCGACGCCATCAGCGCCGGAAACTTCTTCATCGACTACCAGAATATGTATACCAATCTCGGCGTGCTTTCGGTCCGCAGCCTCTTCGTAACTGCAGCCAAGGCCTTCGTCCGTGCCGGCGAGGACGCCCGCGCCCTGGAGATGCTCGACAAGTGTAGCGAGGTGATGAAGGACTACCCTCTGGACAGCGTGCCGCTCGGAATTGCGGCAAATGACTACAATGTCGTGGATATGGTGAGCCTGTATCTGAGTCTCGGCGAAAAGGAAAAGGCGTGCAAGCTGGCCGAAGACCTTGCTGCAGAACTTCTGACCAGCACCACCTTCTACCTGAGGTTCTACGACTGGGCACCTGACGAGTTCCAAATCTGCGGCCAGTACATCCTGCTGCTCTGTGACGAACTGGAGAAGGGTGGAGAAAAGCAACTCGCCGACAGCATCAACGAGTCATTCAACCAGATTCTGGATTCATTGAGTTAGCGTTCCAGACGCACTACGATTGAGAGCGGGAGGGCTTTGCCGAATCGGTCAACGAGGGCAAGCTCTCCGCTTTCGATTTTACCCTCTCCGACGGCGAGTTTCGCGAGGGTCTCGCCCAGAAGGGCCGAGTAGCCGTTGGAGTAAAGGTTCAGCACCATAAAGGCATCCTTTGGCGCGAGCAGCGAGCCGACGGTCTTCAACATCTCGTAGAGGCACTCGTCAAGCTTCCACTTCTCGCCGTCAGGGCCGTGCCCGTAGGCAGGCGGGTCGAGGATGATGCCGTCATAGACATTGCCGCGACGCTGCTCCCTCCTTGCGAACTTCATCGCGTCCTCCACTATCCAGCGTATGCCGTCCAGGCCTGAATTCTCCATATTCCCCCTCGCCCAGGTCACCACCTGGCGCACAGAGTCGAGGTGGGTCACGTCGGCGCCGGCAGCCTTCGCCGCGAGCGATGCGGCTCCCGTGTAGGCGAAGAGATTCAGCACGCGCGGCTTGCGGCCTGAAGAGGCCAGGCGCTGCACCTTGCGGTAGATGAAGTCCCAGTTGGGGGCCTGCTCCGGGAAGACCCCGACGTGCTTGAAGGAGGTCAGGCCGAGGCGCAGCTTGATGTCCAGGCCGTCCCGGTTGGCATAGCGGATGAGCCACTGGTCATCCATCGCCTTCTGGCGGCTCCAGGTGCCGCTGTCCTCCTTGCCGGCCTTGCCGAAGCCGGCGCCGGGAGTGAACACGGTGTGGCAGAGTTTCGCCCATTCATTTTCGGTCATTGACGGCTCCCACAGGGCCTTGGGCTCGGGTCTTGACATAATATACCGGCCGAAACGCTCAAGTTTCCTGCCGTTTCCGCTGTCGATAAGCTCGTAATCTTTCCAAGCTTGTGAAGGATATTCAACCATAAGTTGTGCAAATATATGGAGAAAAATGTTAAATTTGTGAGTTGGTTAGAACAATATCATTTTTTATATATCATGCAGCAATACATTGATACTTACGATTTCGCCGGAAAGAAGGCCATCGTACGCGTTGACTTCAACGTACCTCTGAACGAAAACTTTGAAATCACTGACGACACCCGTATCCGCAGGGCAATGCCTACCCTCAAGAAGGTTCTTGAGAAGGGCGGTTCAGTGATCATTATGTCACACCTCGGCAGACCTAAGAAGGTTGATCCGAAGTTCTCTCTCAAGCACATCGTAGCACACGTATCAGAGTGCCTCGGCGTCCCTGTCCAGTTTGCAGAGGATTGCCAGAAGGCTCAGGAGCAGGCAGCAGCCCTCAAGCCGGGCGAGGCTCTTCTTCTCGAGAACCTGCGTTACTACGCAGAGGAGGAAGGCAAGCCACGCGGACTCGCAGAGGACGCTACCGACGAGGAGAAGAAGGCAGCAAAGGCAGCAGTAAAGGAGAGCCAGAAGGAGTTCGTCAAGACCCTCGCTTCATACGCAGACTGCTATATCAATGACGCATTCGGCACCGCTCACCGTGCCCACGGTTCAACCGCACTCATCGCCAAGTACTTCCCTAACGACAAGATGTTCGGTTACCTGATGGAAGGCGAGATCAAGGCTATCGACAACGTTCTGAAGAACGCACAGCATCCTTTCACCGCAATCATCGGCGGCTCAAAGGTTTCTTCAAAGCTTGCAGTGCTCCAGAATATGCTCGACAAGGTTGACAACCTTATCATCGGCGGCGGTATGGGTTACACCTTCATCAAGGCTCAGGGCGGCCAGATCGGCAACTCCCTCCACGAGGATGACCTTATGCCTCAGGCTCTCGAGATTCTCGACGCCGCAAAGGCAAAGGGTGTAAACATCTATCTTTCAACCCAGACCGTAATCGCAGACGATTTCAACAACGAGGCCAACACCCAGGTAGTGCCTTCAAACGCCATCCCTGAAGGATGGGAGGGTATGGACGCTGCCGGCGAGTCACTCGAGACCTGGAAGAAGGTCATCCTCGGCTCAAAGACCGTGCTTTGGAACGGCCCTGTAGGCGTATTCGAAATGCCTACCTTCGCAAAGGGTACCCTCCAGATTGCTGAAGACCTCGCTGAGGCTACCGCCAACGGCGCATACACCCTGGTAGGTGGTGGCGACTCTGTTGCAGCCGTTACCCAGATGGGCTATGCCGACAAGGTAAGTTATGTTTCTACAGGCGGCGGCGCTATGCTCGAGGCTCTCGAGGGCAAAGAGCTCCCTGGTATCGCAGCAGTTCGCGAGTAAAATTTCCTCGCAGATTTTTTAAAAAAGGATGGTCACAGCCGTGGCCATCCTTTTTTTTGCGCCGAGAAGGTAGTATGGGGGCGAATCCGCTACGAAACTCAGGTGACAAGCGCAGAGAAGAGAGGCTTTGGAGTTCGCCGCTGCGGAGAGAGTCTTTGGCGGGCACT
>JAEDLO010000072.1 GCA_016295245.1 Bacteroidales bacterium
CAGGAAATCGTGACTGAGGAAGGCACAAAGGTTAAGGCCGGCGACGTGATAGTCCGGCTGAGCAACGACAACCTCGACCTCCAGATCCTCAACTCCGAGGCCGAGCTTGCAGAGAAGGAGAACATCCTGCGCAACACCCTGATTTCGATGGAGCAGCAGAAACTCTCCCTCAAGCAGGACAAGCTCCAGCTCCAGACAGAGGTGGCAAAGTACAAGAGGAAATACGAGCAGAACAAGGCCCTGTATGGGGAAAAGCTCATTGCCCGCGAGGAATACCTGACCGCGAAGGAAGACTATGAGCTCGCGGCAGGCAAGCTCGAGCTGGTCATCGACCGGGCTGAACAGGACAGCCTCTACCGCAGCGTCCAGATACTCCAGATGCAGGAGAGCCTGGAGAATATGCGCAAGAATATGCTGATGATCCGCCACCGCAAGGAGAACCTCACCATCAAGGCCCCTATCGACGGAGAACTGGGCTTGCTGGACGTAGTCCTCGGCCAGTCCATTTCTTCAGGCAATAAAATCGGCCAAATCAACAATCTTGACAGCTATAAGATTGAGGCCCAGATAGATGAGCACTACATCGACCGTGTGAGCTCGGGGCTTTCAGCAAGTTTCCAGAGGCAGAACGACTCTTACGGCGCCGTAATCCGCAAGGTCTATCCCGAGGTGCGCGACGGCAAATTCAAGGCTGACTTCAAGTTCGAAGGAGAGACTCCTGACAACATACGCAGCGGCCAGACCTACTACCTGAACCTCCAGCTCGGCCAGCCTGAGAACGCCGTGCTCGTACCGCGCGGAACCTTCTACCAGAAGACAGGCGGCAAATGGATCTTCGTTGTCTCCCCTGACGGGGGCAAGGCAGTACGCCGCGAAATCCGCATCGGCCGCCAGAACCCTCAGTACTACGAAGTTCTTGAAGGCCTGCAGCCGGGAGAAAAAGTCATCACCTCCGGCTACGACTCCTTCGGCGACAATGAAGTATTGGTATTTTAATCTTTCCACATTACGATGAGACTCAAAAACATAGCGCTCAAATCCCTGTCGCTCGGCATAGGCCTGGCAATCACCATAATACTCGTTGCAAAAATCTGCTTCGAACTGAGCTACGACCGCTGTTACAGGGATTATGAAAACATATACCAGATCCGCACCGGCTACGACCAGCAGGGCCACTTGAATGACTTCGCCAATATCAGTGGAGCAGTTGCGCCCGGCTTCAGACAGTATGTGCCGGGGGTCGAGTCTGCCACGAGGACGACCTTTTTTGTGGAAAGCGAACGCTTCAAGGACGAGGACGGCAATACGATAAGCGGAAAACTCATCATAGCCGATACATCCTACTTCGATGTCTTCCCCGCTGAAATTCTTGCCGGAGATCCAAAAACGGCTCTTTCCGTGACTGACAATCTGATGATATCAAGGAGCTTTGCCGAAAAGCTCGGTGGAGTCCGGGAGGCAGTCGGCAAAATGATTGAGAGCGAAGAATATGAAGGGTACAAGATGACTGTCGCAGGCGTGTTCGAGGACTTCCCCTACCAGAGCTCACAGAAGTACGACATCCTCCTCTCGATGGAATCACTGTCAAAGCGCACTACCGACAACTGGCTTGGAAACGACAGGTACAGAGGATATGCCCGGCTTGAGGATGGCGTTGATTACAAGATGCTTGCTCCGGCAATACGCCTGATGCAGGAGAAGAACCAGCCGCTGGAGCAGATTGAGAAGTCCGGCTCGAAGATATGGTACTATCTTTCTCCTCTGGCAAACCGTCATACTTCCGAGGAAAATGTGAGGAATATGCTGATCATCCTCGGCGTTGTCTCCGTGCTGCTGCTCGCGATTTCGCTTCTGAACTATGTCCTGTTCGTGATTTCAGCGATGGTGAAAAGGTCCAAAGAGGTTGGCGTGCGCAAATGCTATGGTGCCGGGACATCAAGCATATACTCAATGATGACTAAAGAGGCAGCGCTTGACGTTGCAGCTTCGCTGGCTGTTGCCGCCCTGCTGATTCTCGCTTTCCGCAGCATAATCGGCGACCTGGTCGGAGTACCTGTTGAAGCGTTGTTCGTGCCTTGGACCACCATTACCCTCGTGGCCGTCGTGACAATGGTGTTCATCGTGGCCGCACTTGTCCCGGCGAGGTTATATTCGAATATTCCGATTGCCACGGCAATCAGAAATTACAAGGAAAACAAGCGCGTCTGGAAGCTCGCCCTGCTTTTCGCGCAGATTTGCGTGTGTACCATCCTTATGAGTCTGGTCGTGGTTATCGGCCTGCAATACAACAAGGCAATCAACGACAAGCCGGGCTATGAATATGAGAATCTGATATTTACAAGCCTCAGAGGCACCAACCGCGCTGTCCATCAGTCGGTTATCGACAAAATTCGCGGGATTCCGGGGGTTGAGGATGTGCAGATGAGCTATGACATTCCGCTGAATCCGTCATCTGGAAACAATGTATTCCTGTGGGAGGAGCCGGTACGGGAGCTTTTCAATATCGCCGACCAGTATGAAGGTACTGAGGGACTCTTCAAAATGATGGGCATCCCGTTCATCGAAGGACGCTTCCCTCAAACGCTGACCGAAGTAGCTGTCAGCGAGAGTTTTCTTGAGAAGATGGCTGAATTCGAGGACTGGAGCGACGGTGCTGTCGGCAAGCAGGTTTACATCTCCGAGCACAGCAACAATGGCCAGGCATTTACTGTCTGCGGAGTATATAAGGATTACCGTATCAGGAACCTTACCAATCCAGACGAAAGGGCAAGCGTGAAGTTCCTCGGCAAGGTTGAAGATGGTTATATGCCATATCTGATAGTCAAGGTGGACAAGGTGAACAGTGAAATCTTGGAAAAGGCCGACGCTGTCCTCAAGGAGACTTTCCCTAACTTGGAGCTTGTGTTCAAGGCGTACAAGGATGAAATGAGGGATACGTATTCTGACGAAAGGAAGATGCGCAACACCATACTTGCCGGCTGCGCCATCTGCATCCTGATCGCCCTGTTCGGACTTGTGGGCTATGTCCGCGACGAGTCGGAGAGAAGGAGCAAGGAGACGGCTGTCAGGAAGATAAACGGCGCATCCACTAAGGATGTCCTCGGCCTGTTCGTCGGAGAAATCCTGAAACTCGGCCTTGTGGCGGCAGTGCTTGCCGATGTAGGAGCGTTCTTCATTGCAAGGGTATGGCTGGAGAATTTCGCGGAGAAAATCACGCTTTCTCCTCTGATTTTCATCGCCGCCGACATCATCATCCTTGCGATCGTGGCCGCCACCGTCGTCCTCAACAGCCTTCGCATATCACGCTCAAATCCTGTCAATTCACTTAAAAATGAATAACTTATGAAGAGTTTTCTGAGATTCCTGAAGAGTAATCCCTTTTACACGGTGATTAATATACTCGGGTTGTCGGCAGCCCTGATGTTCGCCATCCTTATAGGCGACTACACTCTACGCCTGTTCAGCACCGACACCTCCCAGCCCAACAGGGACAGGATAGTGCTGATGGGCCGCCCCGGCGACTATTTGTCCTGGCCGGAGGAGGCCTGGAAGATAGGCAGGATGTACCCTGAGATAGAGAACACCTGCTGCGTGGTCAGCCAGGGAGGTGCCGTCAGGTCAGAAGATGAGAGCTTCGAGGAAACTGAGGGCAATCCCATCCTTCTTGCGGACTCGACCTTTTTCAGCATCTTCTCGTACCACTTCGTAGCCGGAGACGCCGAAGGCGCCCTGTCGTCTCCCGACAAGTGCGTCATCACAGAAAGTCTCGCCAATGCACTTTTCCCGGGCAAAAACCCTATGGGAGAGCCTCTGAGAATAATAGGCGAAAGAGCCATAAAGATAAACAACGGTAAGCCGGCCCCTTACGACAGCAACCTCGTATATACAGTCAGCGCTGTGGTCAAGGATTTCGACAAGACTGTCTTTCCTAATGATACAAAGATCATCGCATCCTTAAACAGGCATCCTCAGATTCTCGGATATGAAATGACAAGCTCTGTATTCGCAAGCTCGAAACACGGCTGTTTCAAGACCTTCTATCTTCTGGATAAGGGAGCGGAACTGGACTCCAAGGCTGACGAAATCTGGTCAACTATTGTCAAGGACATCCCTATGATGGACTTTGATATAGATGTGGAGAAATCAACGGCGTCATTCACTCCTCTCAGGAAAGTGATGTTCGCCCCCCAGAATGACGGAAATGGTCTGGAAAAAGGTGACAAGGGACTTCTGATAATACTGCTCAGCGCCGTCATCGCCATTCTGCTTTTCGCCGTCACCAACTACATCAACCTCACCGTGGCAAACACCGGTATGAGAGCCAAGGAAATGGCTACCAGAAGGCTGCTTGGCAGCTCTTCGCAAGATGTGATATCAAAACTGGTAGGTGAATCCATACTTATGGTTTTCATTTCCTTTCTCATCGGATTGGGGCTGTCTTTCCTATTCCAGGACGATATGGCGTCTATGTTCAGGGGCAAGATTATGCTTGAGAACGACATCACCCCTGCAACGGTCAGTGCCAGCATAGCTTTCATCCTGGTGACAGGCCTCCTTGCGGGCATCATCCCCGGCGTCCAGATTTCCGCATTCAAGCCAATTGACGTCGTGAAGGGCAGCTTCCGCTACAAGTCCAAGATGGTATTCAGCAAGGTCTTCATAGTGCTGCAGAACCTCATCACAGTCGTGATGCTCACCCTGTCTCTGGTCGTAGCCCTTCAGATCAACGGACTTGTCCACGCTCCTCTCGGGATAAACACCGACGGACTCCTGTGCATCTATCCAGATAACTCTGATTCAGAGGCGGTTCTCTCCAAACTTGAGCAATTGCCCTGCGTAGAGCGCATAGGCAGGGCATCAGGCAGTTGCCTTTCCATAGGAAAGAGCACCATGACTATGATCAAGGACAAGGAAGGGTCAAGGCACCTGATATTACAGGCCAGCCTTGACAAGGAAGCAATGGAACTTTTTGGAGTTCAGATTCTGCAGGATTACGGGGCCTCCGAAGAGTCAGTTTATATCAATGAGAAGATGAAGGAGAACCTGGGGCTGTCCGACTCCGACCGCGAGATCCAGTGGCACGGCGGCAATGTCCAGCAGATTGCAGGCGTGGTGAAGAATTTCCACAAGGGCAACATACTTAGGGAGGTACCGGAATTTGCTCTCTATCTGAAGGACCCGGAGAGTATCAGGAACCCTTATTTCGTAGTCAAGACCGACGGCTCATCCGCAGCCATCAACACGGTCAATGCCGCTATTCAGGAGATAATGGGCGACAGGTACGAATTCGACTGGACCGTCCAGAACCTTGAAGAGAAAGTGGCCTCACAGTTTGAAGAAGAAAGAAACGTTCTTCATATAGTCCTGATGTTCACCGTAATAGCCCTTCTGATTTCCATCTTCGGATTCATCGGCCTGTCTCTTTTCTATATCGGCCAGAGCCGCAGCGGCATCGCCCTCAGAAGGATTATGGGCGGCAGCCAGAGAGAAGTCACGATGCTGATGCTTGCCCGCTTCTGCGCCCCGCTGCTGATTTCCTGCGTCGCCGCCGTGCCTGTGGCATATTTCCTTGCTGAACGCTGGCTTCAGGACTTCAGCTACCGGATTCCGCTTGATGCCTGGATTTTCATCCTCTGCTGCGCGGCCTCCCTGTTGATTGCAGGCCTGTCCGTCCTCTGGCAAACCGTACACGCCGTACGCCGCAATCCGGTTGAAGGCATAAAGAGCGAATAACAAGATATTATACAAACATTTAAACTCAATAATTATGATTAAAGTTACTGATTTGTGCAAGGTTTTCCGCACAGAAGAAATTGAAACAACCGCGTTGAACAAAGTATCTTTCGAGATCAAGGACGGCGAATTCGTCGCCATTATGGGCCCGTCAGGTTGCGGCAAGTCAACCCTGCTTAACATCCTCGGCCTGCTCGACAACCCGAGCTCCGGCAGCTATGAACTCCTCGGACAGGAAGTAGCAGGCCTCAAGGAGAAGGACCGCACCAAGTTCCGCAAGGGCAACATCGGCTTCGTGTTCCAGAGTTTCAACCTCATCGACGAACTCAATGTGTACGAGAATGTCGAGCTTCCGCTGCGCTATATGAAAATCAGCGCCTCGGAGCGCAAGGAGATGGTGACCGCAATGCTCAAGAGGATGAACATCAGCCACCGTGCCCAGCACTTCCCTCAGCAGCTCTCCGGCGGTCAGCAGCAGAGGGTCGCAATTGCCCGCGCCTGCGTCGCCAACCCTAAGCTGATCCTCGCCGATGAGCCTACCGGCAACCTCGACTCCAAGAACGGCAAGGAGGTGATGGAACTCCTGCAGGAGCTCAACGGCGAAGGTGCTACCATCGTGATGGTAACCCACTCACAGAAAGACGCATCCATGGCCCAGCGCATCATCAACCTCTTCGACGGCGCTATCGTCAGCGACGTAAAGAACGAATTGTAAAAGACATCTTTCAAATTGATGAAAAGCTTTCTTTCAATACTCCGGAAGTACTCCCTTGCGATGGTGATGAACTTCCTCGGACTTGCGCTCGGCTTCACGGCATTCCTGGTCCTGATGGTCCAGGTCAATTATGAGAGCAGTTTCGACAGGAACCACCCGACTTCAGGCAGGATCTACCGAGTGGACAAGACCGGGTTCAGCAAGGATGACCTCTTCAGGAACATCCATCCTCGCGGCTACGCCGACGACGTCCTTTCCTGCTCTCCCCACATCGAGGCCGGAAGCATCACCTGCCCCTTCATCGGCAGCATCATCTTCAATGTGGAAAGGGCTAACGGGAGAGTAGGCGAACCGTTCGAAGCGTCAGTAAATCTGGTATATCCTGAGTTGTTCGAGGTGTTCGGCGCCACTTTCGCCGAAGGTGATGCCTCCGCCCTTGCCGACCTGCGCACGGTTGCGATACCCCGTTCCCTTGCGAGAAAGCTTTTCGGAAACGATTCCGCAGTGGGTCAGGTGATTACCCACAACGAGATGGGCATCTTCGGTGATGACCGGGGCCGGAACTTTGTCGTCGGCGCCGTCTATGAGGACTTTCCGGAGAACTCCCAGATGAGCAACGAAATATACTTGAATGTCGGGGACATCCAGAAGGGCAATTACGGAGGTGCGAACTTCAACTGCTACCTGCTGCTGGACTCCCCTGACAGCAGGGAGCTCGTAGAGAAGACCTTCAACGACTCGTTCAACTACGAGAGCGACTGGCTCACCGGCATCGAGCTCACCCCTGTGGAGGACATCTATTTCGAGGATGCCGGCAGCCCGATCTACAAGAACGGCAGCCGCAGCCAGATGTGGATACTCATCTGCATCTCCATCGTCGTGCTCCTAATCGGAGGCATCAACTACACCACCTTCTTCACCGCGCTTGCGCCTATGCGCGTCAAGAGCGTGAACACCAGGAAGATACTCGGAAGCAGCGTGAGCTCGCTGCGAGTGGGAATGGTGCTTGAAGCCGTGATCTTCAGCCTTGCCGCCTATGGCCTCACCCTGTGCATCATCTCCCCAGTCAGCTCGGCACTCACCGCGGAGGGCATCGTGGATATGCCGTTCCGCTTCGCGCAGCAGCCGTCCCTGATTGCCCTTTCGGCAGCGACTGCCCTGCTCACCGGCCTTGTCGCCGGGCTGTTCCCGAGCATCTATGTCACCAGCGTGCCGCCGGCCTTCGCCCTCAAGGGAGATATGGCATATTCGCTCTCGGGAAAGCGTTTCCGCTCCGTGATGATGATGCTGCAGTACGCGGTGTCCTTCACCCTGCTGATCTTTGTCATCTCCCTCTACAGGCAGAACAATTATCTTCTCGGTCGCGACAACGGTTTCGAGAAGGACAAGGTCGCTGTGGTCAAGATCTCCCAGAACCTGTATAATCAG
>JAEDLO010000073.1 GCA_016295245.1 Bacteroidales bacterium
GTGGACGACGCTCTTAGAGCAGGAGCTTACGAGACCGAGTCGCAGTGGGGTGCCGTTCTCAATACCTACGCCTACAGGTTTGTCGGGATGGGTGTCAGAGGCGTCAAGGCCCCGAGGCCCAAAGACGGCCCGAGCCTCAAATACACAGGCTTCGCGGCCACAAACATAACCAAGAACAGCGCCACCGTCACCCTTACCGTCGATATCGACGACGCAGTTGTTTCTGAAGACGGAGTCGGCCTGCAGGTATCCTCAGACCCTGATTTCAAGACCGCCGCCGAGAAGAACTTCGGCAAGACCGGAGGCACCTTCACTATGGACCTGACCGACCTTGCATCCTCTTGCGAGTACTATGTCAGGGCTTATGTCGGCACACTTACCAACGGATTGTATCTTGGCGAAGTCTTCAGCTTCAGGACTGAGGATGATATAGTTGAGCCTTATGTCGATATGGGCACCAGCGTCCTTTGGGCATCCTGGGACCTGGGTTCAGACAAGCCGGAAGTAATGGGAGTGAAAATCGCCTGGGGAGAAACCCAGACCAAGGACAAGTTCACTGCCGAAAACAACAAATACTACAGCAGCTTCAACAAACAGAAAGGCCGCTACCTCTACTCCAAGTACAATGCCGGCGACAAGAAGACCCAGCTCGAGCCTTCAGACGACGCTGTCGTTGCGGCCCTGGGCGAGGGTTACCGGACTCCGACCTTCGACGACTGGGCCGAGCTGCTGGTAAATTGCACCCAGTCCAAGGGCAACAGGAACGGGGTGGAAGGATACATCCTTACCAGCAAGACAAACGGCAACACCCTGTTCTTCCCCTACGCTTACTATATGAGCGCGACCATCAGCATACGCCTGCCGGACGATGACAAGTTCTACGACGGCTTCTACGCTCCGTCCCTGAACAAGTCTATGCCTGAGAACAATACCATTGGCTACTGGAGAGAATACATGAACGGCGGCAGCCGCTACAACGGCTATCCCATCAGGCCTGTGAAACTGAAGTAATTGGTGTCGTTCTTATGATTCAGGCTAAGGCTTCGGAATCTTCAGCTTCTGTCCTGCCTTGATCTTGTCGCTGCTCAAGCCGTTGTACTGCTTGATATTCTCGGCGCTCACGCCCGGATAACGCTTTGCGATAGTGTAGAGCGAATCTCCCGACCTTACAGTGTAGACAGTGTTGCCGTTCGAGCTGCCGGCGCTGCTTTTGGTGCTTGCGGTGCCGCTGCTCTTCGCAGTCGAGCTGCTTGCAGCGCTGGCCTTTGGAGCCCCTCCTCTCGGGTAGAGATAGAGAATCTGGCCTATGCGCAAGTTATTGGAGCGCAGGTGGTTCCAGTTCTTTATCTGGCTGACCGTCACACCGTAACGCGAAGCGATGCGACCAAGGTAGTCGCCGCTCTTGACCTTATAGACAACCCTGTTGCCGCCTGTAGCACCGGAGCCTGACCTGCCCTTGTCCTTGAGGACCTGGGCACTCAGCAGAGAATCCGCCTTGTAGCGGTACATACTGTCGAGGTCAGCTTCCATAAAACGGCTGCTGAGTGTGAATGGAAGTTTCAGGATATAAGTCTTCTCGGAGCCCGGGATAATTTTATGGATGTACTGCGGGTTGAGATTCTCAAGGTCCTGTGACGGGATGCCGGTAAGGGCCGTAATCTGCTCGAAATGAAGGTTTTTCTTGATTTCGAATGTGTCCGTCTGGGCCGGCATTCCGACTTCGGCAGGGACAAGGCCGCACTCCTTCCAGTAGGTCATTGCGTACATCGCTGCAACGAAGGCGGGTACATATCCTCTAGTCTCCCTCGGCAGATATGGATAGATGCTCCAGAAATCACTCTTCCCCGCCCTTCTGATGGCCTTGGAGACGTTGCCTGCGCCGCAGTTGTAGGAGCTGATGGCAAGGGTCCAGTCGCCGAAGATCTTGTATGCGTCCTGGAGGTAGCGTGCTGCGGCATCCATCGCCTTCTCGACATCCATACGCTCATCCACGAAGCTGTTGATTTCCAGGCCGTAACCGCGAGCCGTCCTATACATAAACTGCCAGATGCCCTTGGCTCCGGCGCGCGAGGTGGCGACCGGGTTGAGCATAGACTCGATGACAGACATATACTTCAGTTCGACAGGGAGGCCGTAATTGTCGAGAATCTCCTCGAAAATCGGGAAGTAATACTTGCTCAGTCCAAGCGCCCTGCCCATCACAGAAGGCATCTTCTCCGAATAGAGGATGATATAGTTCTTGACATTGTCATTGAAAGGCAGGGTGATGAAGGAATTCATATTCTCAAGCCTGCGTATCATTTCCTCGTCGGAGACATTGGATGTGAACTGCACCGAGTCCATATCATAGGCGTGGACCGAATCGAAGAAATCGTTTCCGTAGGAGTTCTCGTACCACAGGTGAAGGAGGCTGTCGGTCATCTCAGCCGAGTACTCCATAGTGGTTTCGTTACCCTCCAGCACGGCGGAAATCTCAGTCTCCTCCTCCTGGATGCTCATCAGGCTGTCGCAAATGGCCTGGAGTGAATCCAGAGAGTTCTTAAGGGCTTGATTTTCAATTAAAAGAGCTTTCTTGCCCGGAGTCTTTAAATTCCGGTTAATGCGGTTCTGGGCCTGGACTCCAAAGCCTGCGGCCAGGCATACAAGCAGTGTTATTATTATCTTCTTTGTCATCATCAGAATGTCAGTCCCACCCTCAGCCCGAGGGCGGCATTGTCAAATACGGAATTGCTGGCCAGCTGCATCTGGGGCACGATTACGGTCGGGGCGAGTTTCATAGAAAGGTCGTCGTTCACCTCGAAATTGTGCATATAAGAAAAGACGTTCGCGTCGATTATCTGAAGAAGATAAACGGCCGCCGTGGCCAGCAGGGCATAATCCCTGTATCGTCTGTAGGTGTTGCGGTAATATAGGGCCTGGTCTGCGCTGACCTGGCCGCTGTATCCGGGTTCAGTCGCCTCCTTATAGATGGCGCGGAAGCGCTCAAAATTCTTGTTGCAATCGAGGTAATAGTGGATGCCAAAGCCCATAAGTCCAAGATAGACAGGAACTTTCCAATACTCTTTGTTGTAAATCTGCCCAAGGCCGGGTACAAGCAGCGAATAGAGCGTCGCCGTGCCGGCGTGGGGATACTTCTTCGGTCCGTAATTGATGACTCCGTCCATCAGCGAGCCCCACCAGGCCACTCCCGCGCCGACAAAGCACCAGCGGGCAGCGTTGTGGTTGCCCGTACTGTTGAGATAGATTCCGGCACCGAGGCTTCCGCCTATGGCGCCGTACACGATGGGGAGTTTCCAGTACTGCTTGTTGTAAATCTGGCAGCCGCCGATGAACACGGCCGAACCGGCGAACATATTGCCGATCTTAAGTTCATTTTTGTGTTTGAGTCCCCCGAAGTATTCCTTGAAGGAGAAGAGCACATCAGTGCTGTCCTTCTGCTTCGCAGGGTCGTCGTTGTATTGCTGACTGAAGGCGTTTTCCTTGAACTGAGCGCGGGCATCAAAGCATCCCCAGCTGCAGGGAAGCAGCAGGAAGACAAATGTCAGCGCCATATAGAAAGACTTCAGCTTAACCATCAGAACTGCTTTTCTTCCAAGGCTTTAAGGAAGGCGAAAATCTCATCATCCGAGTCGAACCTGATAGTCATCGTGCCTTTGCCGTTTTGGTTGCGCTTAAGAGAGATATCCTTGCTGAAATATTTGCCGATGTGGCTCAAGACTTTATAATATGAGTCCGGAAGGGACTGCTCCGTCTGTTCACGGGACTCTTCTTCCTTCTTCTCTGAAGGATTGAGAATCTGGCGTACCATATCCTCGAGGGCGCGCACCGAGAGGCCGTCGCGGATAACCAGGTCGCAGAGCTTCTCCTGGGTCGCGGTGTCGTCAATCGAAAGCAGGGCCTTTGCGTGGCCGGTGCTCAGGAGGCCGACCTTGATGTCGTGCTGGACCTTTGCAGGCAGCTTGAGGAGCCTCAACGTATTGGCCACGGTAGCGCGCTTCTTGCCCACCCTGTCGGCAAGCTTGTCCTGCGTCAGGGAGCATTCGTCGATGAGCCTCTGGTAGCTCATTGCGAGCTCGATAGGGTCGAGGTTCTCCCTCTGGAGGTTTTCGACGATGGCCATCTCGAGCATACCCTGGTCGTCTGTGTCGCGGACGTAGGCCGGGATGGTGGTCATACCAGCTATCCTGCAGGCCTTGTAACGGCGCTCACCGCTGATGATCTGGTAGCGGTCTGTGCCCATCCTCCTGACGGTCACCGGCTGGATCAGTCCGAGGGTTGAGATGGAGGCGGCGAGTTCGTTGAGAGCCTCCTGGTCGAAGGACATACGTGGCTGGAACGGGTTGGGATCAATCATCTCCACCGGGATGCGGAGAATGTCGGCCGTATTGGCAGCCTGGCGGTTTGCGCCCATTATTTCCTTGTTTACATAGCTGACCGGCTTGCGGAGCTTGTCGGCGTCATTTGCCTGTCCGAGAAGGGCGTTCAGGCCCTTTCCGAGTCCTCTTGGTTCCTTGCTCATACTACAATTTGTCCGTTACGCTCCAATATCTCCTTTGCGAGATTGAGATAGTTGGTGGAGCCATTACACATTATATCGTAAAGGATGATAGGCTTGCCGTGGGACGGCGCCTCGGAGAGCCTGATATTGCGCTGGATGACGGTGTCGAAGACCATCTCCTTGAAGTGATCGCGCAGTTCGGCGAGCACCTGGGAGTGCACCTTGGTGCGTCCGTCAAACATCGTAACGATGAAGCCCTCGATCGACAGCCCGGGATTGACTCCGTCCTGAACGAGCCTGATGGTCTGAAGGAGCTTTCCCAAACCCTCGAGGGCGAAGAACTCCGGCTGCACGGGAATCAGCACCGAGTCTGCGGCGGCCAGGGTGTTGACCGTGATGAGGCCCAGCGACGGCGCACAGTCGATGAAGATGTAGTCATATTTGTCGCGAATCGGCGCGAGGGCGCGGCTCAAGATAGTCTCCCTGTCCGAAGTGTTGATAAGTTCAACTTCGGCTCCGACCAGATTGATGTGGGACGGAATCATATGGAGGTTTTCGATTTCGGTCTGGATCAGGGCGTCCTCCACCCCGATCTCCCCTATCATTACCTCATAAAGGGTCCTCTTCTGGTCATCTTCAGGCGAGAAATTCAGGCCCGAGGTGGTGTTTGCCTGAGGATCTGCATCTATGATCAGCACCTTCTTCTCAAGTACGGCGATAGATGCGGCCACGTTGATGGCGGTCGTTGTTTTGCCTACTCCTCCCTTCTGGTTGGCTATTGCTATGACTTTACTCATCTTTAATTGTGTATGAACTACAAATTTAAGAAAAATCCCTAAATTTGCCGTATGTCAAATAATAAAACCGAATGGTATTTCATCGTCAACCCGCGGGCAGGCTCGGGACGCACTATGTCCCAATGGGTGCCGGCAGAGCGGCGGCTTTGCAGCCTTGGCGTTGAATATCAGACGGTTCTGACAGACCACCGCAGACACGCCACTATCCTTGCCTATGAGGCAGCCGCCAGGGGCTTCAGGCGCATTGCCGCCGTTGGCGGGGACGGCTCGGTCCACGAGGTCTTCTGCGGCGTCTGCCGCTATTGCAGCGAAAGCGGCACTCCCTTCGCCGAATTCACCCTTGCCGTCGTGCCCATCGGCTCCGGCAATGACCTCATCCGCTCCCTTGGCATCCCGCGCGACACCCTCAAGGCCATTGACTGCATAGCACGCGGCGCCACAGCCGCTTCCGACGTCGTGAAGGTCAGCTTCGCGGGAAAAGTCGCCTATATGGCGAACGTCGGCGGCACAGGCTTCGACTCTCACGTGTGCCAGCGGGTCAACTACCAGAAGGAAAGCGGATTGCGCAGCAAGTCAATCTATCTGAGGTCGCTGATTTACACGGTGATGCACATACGCCCAATCAATCTCAAGCTCATTGCGGACGGGCAGACCGTCTATGACGGCGCCTGCTACTCGATAGCTCTCGGTTGCGGACGCTACTCCGGCGGCGGAATGCGCCAGGTACCCGAAGCGGTGATGGACGACGGGCTGCTGGACTACACGATCGTCCCCGTAATCAGCCTGCCGCTCATCCTCTGCCAGCTGCCGCTGCTCTTCTCCGGCAAGCTGCTCAAGTCTCCTTATGTCAAGGCGGGAAAATGCCGCGAACTCCAGATTATCCCTATGGACAAGGCATCTGAGGACGTGGTCGAGATTGACGGCGAAATCGAAGGTTCCCTTCCGCTGCGTGTCGAAGTCTGTGGCAGCGGCATCAAGTACATCATTTCCTGACAAGACGCGCAACGCACCAATGCGCAAGCAGGGCGCATAGCGTCCCGATCAGCGCGCCGACGGCGAAGCCCACCAGCACGTCGCCAAGAAAATGCTTGCCCACAAAGATGCGGCTCACTCCCACAAGCAGCGCCCAGAGCACTATCAGGCCGCTGTATGCCCTGTAGCGCCCCTTTCCGTTCAGACGGAAGCCCAGCGCGGTGACGAGCGCAAAGCCCATCGCATTGGCGGCGTGTGCCGAATAGAAGCCGAAAAGATTGCCCTCCCCTTCCAGCAGTCGCAGTCCGCCACTCACCATAAACGCGTCATAGCAGGGGCGCAGACGCATCGTGCCGTTCTTGCAGAGATTGCCCAGCTGGTCGCACAGCAGCACTGTCAGCACTGCGGAAATCGTCACCGCGATGGCCTTGCGCCAGCCCAGCTTGCGGAAGAGGAAAAATATCACCAGCAAGTAGAGCGGCGCCCATACAAGCTTGTCCGAAAAGAACATCCAAATCGCGTCGAGAGCCGGGCAATGCAGGGAGTTGATTGCCAGTGTTGCGCATTTGTCTGCCGCCTCGAGCCTTTCGAAGAATGGTGCCATAAGCTATTGCTGCTGAAGGGCTTTCCAGAGCACGTCCTTGAGCTCGGAGAGGCCTTCGCCCGTGCTGGAAGATATGAATACGTGAGGTATCTTGCGCGGCAGATGCGGCTCCACCATCTTCTCGTACTCCTTGTCGGCGAGGTCGCATTTGGTGATGGCGAGCACGCGCTGCTTGGTCAGGAGTTCGGGGTTGTAGAGCTTCAGCTCGCGCAGCAGGGTGTTGTAGCTCGCGAGGATGTCCTCCTCCTCGATGCTCACCATAAAAAGCAGCACCGAATTGCGCTCAATGTGGCGCAGGAAGCGTATTCCGATGCCCTTGCCTTCGTGGGCGCCCTCGATGATGCCGGGGATGTCCGCCATCACGAAGGACTTGCCGTCGTAATAACTTACAATGCCCAGATTCGGCTCCAGCGTGGTGAAGGCGTAGGACGCAATCTTCGGCTTCGCGGCGGTGATGGTGCTCAGCAGGGTGGACTTGCCCGCGTTCGGGAAGCCTACCAGGCCTACGTCGGCAAGCAGCTTGAGCTCCAGGATGAAGATGCCCTCCTCCCCTTCTTCGCCCGGCTGGGCATAGCGCGGGGTCTGATTGGTCGCCGTCTTGAAGTGGTCGTTGCCCCAGCCGCCACGGCCGCCCCTGCAGAGGATGCGTTCTTCGCCCTCTTCCATCATCTCGAACAGCGTCTCGCCTGTGTCGGCATTTTTTGCGACCGTGCCTATCGGCACATCGAGATAGATGTCCTCTCCGTTCTTGCCGCGGCACAGGGCGGCGCCGCCTTTCTCGCCGTCATCCGCTTTGATGTGCTTGCGGTACTTGAGGTGGATCAGTGTCCAGAACTGCGGGTTGGCGCGCAGGATGATGTGGCCTCCGCGGCCGCCGTCTCCCCCGTCAGGTCCGCCCTTCGGGACATACTTTGCCCTGTGCAGGTGCATTGATCCGGCTCCGCCGTGTCCCGAGGCGCAGTATATCTTGACGTAGTCTATGAAATTG